>JABXGS010000001.1 GCA_016550425.1 archaeon | reverse complement strand
GTTGACTTGTGGCGTTTACATTCCATGTTCGGTCAGGGATATCAAAGAGGGGGGTTATATCCATTTGGAGCTCATACCCATCGATTGTTGCATCTCCATCAAAGGCTTGGGTCCATGAAAGAATAAGAGTGCCATAGGGATTCAGGATTGTTGGAGGAAGCAATTCTACTGGTCCTGGACTCGTTTCCCCATCAAACCCGAACTTGACGAGGAAACCAGTAGTTGTGTCATCAAGCCAACCACTGGTTGTTCCGGCGAAATAATGAGTGTTGACACCGGTGGTAAACCCGAAGGGTTGACAGGGACCAGCACCACCCCATGATCGTTCCCAATTGAACTCACCTGTGGTATTGAAATTGAGAAGATTCGCCCGATATCCTGCTACAGGATCTTCATAATGAGCTCCAACAAACACTGTATCTTCTGTCGCAAAAATACCAAGCCCTTCATGATTTGATCCGGTATTTTTAATCGTCTCCCAAAGCAGAGTTTTGGTGCTGTTGTATTTGAGTAGGAAAAGTGCACCTGTTGTTGTAGTGCTAAAAGACTGGGTAGAACCGGTCACATAGACACTTTCGTTACATACATTTACTGCGCGTGCAAGATCCTTCTGTCCGCCACCCCATGTTGTATTCCATACTTGAATACCGGTGAATGAGTATTTTGCGAGGAAGGCATTATTGCTGAGTCCATCCCAAAGCCCACCATAATCACCTACTAGATACACCCCATCTGTCCCCACTGCAATACCGAAACCCCGATCAACATTGGTTAAATCCCATGCTTCGGACCAGAGTTCTGTTCCGTCAAAATTAAATTTAGCGATGAGGGCATCAGCATCATCAGAACTTGATCGCTGCAGAATTCCAGCGACATAGACTCCATCCACACCAATTGCAACACTAGTAAACCATTCCGCAGGGAAATTTCCAAAGGAAACGTTCCAAATTTCGTTCCCCTCAAAATCGAGTTTGACGAGGAGTCCATTTATTCCATGAGTTCCATTTGTGGTTTTTCCAGCCAAATATAGGGCATCGTTTGAGGTTGCTAAGGCATAGGCAGCTTCATCAACTGGTGTATTCCAAGTTTGATTCCAAAGTTGTTCTCCTTCTGTCGAGTATTTTACTAGAAGAATATTTTCGTTGATGTCATCAACGAAAATTTGGCTAGTGCCAGCGACAAAGACTGCACCGGTTGTGAAAGCTGTCGCAGCAAAGCCATCATTTTGGGGGCGCATCCAAAGTACACCCCACGGATCACCAAGTGCTAATGTGTCTGCTTCTAAGAGGATTGGCTGCTGTGCTGAGAAGATTGTTGAAGCTAATAAACCAGTTAGAAGAAGTGAAAGGATAATGAACGCTTTTCGGTGGAGTTTCATGGTTCATTGGACCTCTTTTGTCGATGTTTTATCCGGTGATTCAAGTATTTGAGGCTTCGTTTCAGGGCAGAGCATTGGGGCTAGAGGCTTTTAAGGGCTTGGCGGATTTTCTCAGCTTGTTGTTGCAGCTTGTCATCAGGTGGTGTCTTTCCATAATGGGGGCCGACCTGAATCCGTAATCCGTCCCCTTTGAATCGTGGAATTACGTGGATATGAATATGAGGGACTTCTTGAAATGCAGCTTTTCCATCTGCTAGCCAGACATTGATTCCCTCACAGCGGAGCCCCGATTTACGAATCGCTGCTGCTATTTGTCCTGCAACTTGGAAGAGTCGTCCACCTAGTTTAGAGTCAAGGTCTTTCAAGCTGGCAGCATGATTCTTGGGGATGACGAGAGTGTGTCCAGGATTGATTGGTCGGATGTCTAAGAAGGCAATGATTTTGTTGTCCTCATAGACCACATTTGCTGGAACTTTTTTTGCCACAATTTTACAGAAGACACAACCAGTAGATAATTCACTCATAACTGTGACTTGGTCTTTCCCGTTGATAAATGCCTATGTTTCACCATCAGAGGATAGGCTACTTGTCAGAGCGCCCTTGGTTCAGGATGTCGTATATTTGTTCAGCGTTGGCGATGTTCTTACCAGCGAATTTGATATCTTTGGGATGCAAGAGAATCGCATGGGTTTGATTACCACCCACGCCTCCGTGATTGCCGATAAGCTCTTCATAAGCCGCCACTGAGCCATCTGTGTATACAGGGCTGACAACAGTAAGATCACCAGCACTGGGGAACTCGGCGAGTCGAAGCAGCTGTTTCACACGTACGTCTTCTCGGCCATAGGGGATGAGCGGGTTTGTGCCATCAACTTTACCCGTTCCCAGTTCAACTGCCCCTTCCTTTCCAAGGAGTATAGGACCACGATTGGCATCGAGCACAATAACAAAGCCAACACCTTCGTGTGCAACTAATTTGGATACAAATCCAGAATGGATCTGTTCTAAATCTTGCAGGGTAAGGCGTTCTTTTTGTGTTTTGAAGTAAATTTGAGCGAGGTTTCCAGAAGCACACACGATCACATCATCGGATTTAAGGTGCTCTCCAGTATCGACTTTATCTTGCTGTGTTTTATCTCGATAGAAATGGCGTAAGGGATTCTTTGTTTCCTTACCTTCGACTTCATCTTGTCCTTTGTTTAGGTCATCGACAAGCCCGCCGACATAGCCGACGTGTGCGTCAATGGCTTCGATTTCTCCTACGGAGAGTTTGCCTTCGAGAAGATTGGCAATGAGCTCCTTGAGGGGCATGTCATATCGTTGTTTGAAGGTCCAACCTGAGGATTGTCCATGATCTGAAAGGACAAAAAGGTTGTATGGTCGCGGAGCGACATTTTCAATGGCGTGTAACACCCGACGGATTTGTTTATCGAGCCCCCGAAGGGCTTTGAGAGCATCTGTAGTCATAGGTCCTGAGTGATGAGCAATTTCGTCATAACCGAGGAACGTTACATAGATGCCAGGAACGCCTCGAGTGATATTAGTAATAACCATCGAGGTGGAAATATCGCGCATGAAGATATTGGTGGCAGCTCGGACTCCAGGATAGAACTTGTGAAGCCTGTTCATGCGGGGTTTCCGTCGAGTGATGGTTTGTTTGATGATTTGCCCAATTTCAACGATGAGATCCCAGATGGTATAGATGATGCTTCGATTCATGGCCCAGGGATTCACGAGGTAAAAGTAAAGATCTTCACTGCGTCGTTTGGCCGCAACGACATCCGGTTCGGAGAGTGTTGACATGGTGAAGAATGAGTATGTAGCATCTCCACTGACCAAGTTACTAACACTAGAGCCTCCATTACGAAGAATGCCTTTTCCATCTGAAGCGCGTTTATCGATGTATTGGGCATCCGGTTGATGGTTGGAGGTGAGCATGCGATCATCTTTTTTAACATACCAACGAAAGGCAGGGATGTCGTTGTTGTTGCCGTGAAGGATTCCGGCTTGGCAGGAGGAGGTCATTGAGGGGATACCACAATCCCAGCTATCGAGTTGGTGACTTCCACGGTCTAGCAGGTATTGTATTGTGGGCATGTATTCTCGTTTCAGTGCTTCCTGAAGCACTTCGATGCTTAATCCATCGATTTCTAAGGCTACTAATCCAGGAGTTTGAGGAACATCTTTAATGTCACCGACTCGCTGGATTTGTTTGGCGACGTATTGACTGAAGAAACTGCTATCGTCATCAAGACCTACTAAATTGACAATGACTGCATTAATTCCAGCAAGTATAAGTCCGGCAAGTATTGCGGCCCAGATATTGACCACAACGAATCCAGGCATAAAGGTACCTAAAATCCAAAGTAAGAAGCCGTTAACTATGAACATAAGGATAAAGGAAATGGCAAATCCTATCCACCATCGTGCAACCCAAGAAACAATTCGAGTAAAAACGGGACGAATGAGGACATTTAGAATAGCGATTACAGCCACAACGATATAGGCAATACCTAATCCACTCAGGAAATCACCTGTTAGGAAGCCTGCGATTGCGATACCTGGATAGAAGACTGCCGTAAGAAGTAAGCTGAGAGTGTTGAGATTCCAGATAAGGATGACGCGTCCTATCCGAATAGTCGAGTATGGTTGTTGATCCATTTGCCATATGAGGAAAGCGCCTACAAAAAAGACGTTGATAGCCAAAACACCAAAGAACAGACCTAGAGCAAGATTTAGTATGATTAGGGGACCACTTGGAGTGAAAGGAAAGAGGAGTTTGAAAAAGTAGCTGACGATCCCTCCTGTGATGGCAAGAATTGATACACCCACACCCAGAGGAATTGCCCAAGGCTTTTTGTAGGCTGTTCCAAGTGCAACAATCATTCCGATAATAGATACGAAGATGAGTGTAGTTCCGAAAACGAAGAAGAAATTCACAATGAAAGGGATGGTAAGTCCAGCATTGGTTATCTCGGTTAAGATTTGATTGTAAAGAACGGGATCATTGATTGCCAGAAAATTTAGGAGATCTATGAGGTTGACGGGAAGGAGACTAACAAGGGCTCCGATTATCGTGAAAGCAAACATCAACACGAAATCAATACCTGCAATAATTCGGACAATGCGAGGAGCAAAAACTACCTCTTTGCTGTTTGATTCACTCATAATATAACGCCTCTGAACAGATGAAGGCTATCAGGTGGTTTGAAGCCTTTTATCTTATTGTTTTTCTGAGTTTCGAATGAACTTGTGTGTGGCTGCGAAAGCTATTTGTGGCATCTATATAGACGGATTGCAAGATTTAGCGATTGTTGTGTTGACTATGAAAGGTTGGACTGGCCAGCTTTTACGAGTAAATTTAACGACTAAAGAAACCGCTACAGAAGCATATCCGAAAGACCTTGCTCTACAGTTTGTTGGCGGTCGCGGATTTGCAGCAAAAATTCTTTGGGAGGAGGTCCCGCGAGGGACTGATCCCCTGTCACCTGCTAATAAATTCATTGCGGCCGTAGGACCGCTTTCGGGGCTACCGATGCCAAACGTTGGAAAAACTGTTGTTGCATCAAAAAGCCCATTAACAGGAATCTATGGAGATGGAAATCTGGGCTCTCATTTTGGTGCTCAATTACGTCGATCTGGCTATGATCTGGTTGTAGTTGAAGGAAAAGCTGAGAAGCCTGTTTATATCTTCATTGAAGATGCAGATGTTAGTATTTTGGATGCGGATAAGCTATGGGGTAAGGGAGCGTTTGAAGCTGAACAAAAATTGGAGGACCTCCATGGCAAGAATATTGGGACGTTAATGATTGGACAGGGTGGCGAGAATCTTGTGAAATATGCAGTTGTTCGCTCCATGATGGGACGAGCGGGAGGTCGACCAGGCATGGGAACAGTCATGGGTTCTAAACGCCTAAAGGCGCTGATAGCTAAAGGCAGTAAGAGCCCGGAGATTGCTGATCCTGAAGCGTTTCGACAATTGGGTCGGGATGGTTTCAAAGACATTCGGGAGAAGCCAGGTTATAATCAGTGGATGACTCAAGGAACTATGCTAATTCATGCATGGTGCCAAGAATTCAGTGTCTTGCCCAGTTACAATTTCAAGGAGGGGCAATTTGAACATGCAGAGGCATTGAATGGGGATACTATGGAAGCGATGAAGGAAAAGACCCATGGCTGTCCCAGTTGTACAATGCAATGTGGTCACTGTATTAAAGACGCTGAAGGCAAGTCCGCCGAACTCGATTACGAGAATGTTGCCCTCTTAGGTTCAAATATCGGGATGCGGGATTTACGTGAAGTCGCAACGTTGAATCGATTAGCTGATGAATTTGGGCTCGATACAATTTCTCTTGGGAACACAATTGGATTTGCCATGGAAGCATCAGAGAGAGGACTTCTCAAAGATAAGCTTGATTGGGGAGATTATCAAGCAGTCAAGCAACTCATTTCCGATATCGCCTTCCGACGAGGAACCTTCGGTTCAGCGCTTGCAGAAGGAACTCGCAGTTTTGCCCAAACACTCGGAAAAGATGCTTTGGATTATGCTATGCAAATCAAGGGGCTTGAAATCTCAGGCTATGATTGTCATGCAGCTCCAGGTATGGCCTTAGCATTTGGTGTCTGTTCAATTGGTGCGCACCACAAAGAGAGCTGGATAATCACCTATGAAGTAGACGTGGGTCGAGAATCCTATGATGAGAGCAAAGTGGAAAAAGTCATAGAACTCCAACGCATTCGAGGAGGCATGTTCGAACAACTTGTTGGTTGTAGGTTCCCATGGATTGAGGTGGGCTTTGACCTCGAATGGTATCCCAAATACTTTGCTGCTGCGACTGGACTGAAGTGGTCGCTAGATGACTTTTGGACTGTTGCTGATCGTGTTTATTCGCTTGTTCGATCCTATGGAGTTCGCGAATTGAATGGTGAGTGGGATCAGACCATGGATTATCCACCCGCTCGCTGGTTCAAGGAACCCTTGTCCTGCGGACCACTGACCGGTTCAAAACTTGACAAGGTCGGTTATGAGAAGATGTTATCTTGGTATTATCAAAAACGAGGATGGGATAACCGCGGAATCCCTACAAAGAAACGTCTTAAAGAACAGGATCTTGACTGGCTTATTCCTGGCCTTGAAGAGGTAGTTTGCTTAACTTGAACCAGTGCTTCTCAGAATCGATTCCTAATCGGTTTTATCAGTGAAACTGATGCGAAAAACACAATGAGATGCTCCTTGGAGGCGTCCTTCAATTTGGGTGACGCGGGCAATGTAAGGAACCTGAAGATTATCAATCCAATGCTGAAGAAGCCCTTCAAGCAGTCCTGAGACACGCTCGCAGTAGCGGAGATCCATTTCTGCTTCGAAGGTATCCTGGGAACAAATCGGACAAGATTTTGTTCGGAGTAGAAGTGTTCGATCGTCGGTAAACTCCATGGAATCCGGTGGACTACCTGTGGCTAATTTCCAGTTGCGTGATAGATACTCATCAACTCGATTCAAAAAAAGATCAGCAGAATTAGGATAGAAATCTTCTTGAGGTTCTCCATAACGAGCCACCAGTCCGAGTAAGAGGGGAGTAGTCATGGTCTTTCCTAGCGCATGAAGGGCCCGTTCGATAGCGGTAGGATTGCCTGCATGCTCAACAGAAAGAGCTTCAACCAATCGAAGATAAAAGATCGGCATTAACGGGCCAGAAAATAATGGTGGTTTTGCTTCTGTGGTTCCTTCATTGGTTGTCATTCGTTATTAATCCTCCTTCAGTTGACCGCATTGATGCTGTGGTTAGCCTTTCTTTTCAGATGCTTCGTTTTTTCCTTCCGTGGCTTTTTCAGGTTTCTCAGGGATTGTATCCTTCGCCTTTTCCTTTCGGGTTGTTCTAGCAGGAGCACGATCCCGAAGTTGACGTTCTGCTTCGGCTAGCGGACCAGTCGGAATTGTTGCAGGCAATGTAGGAGCTTGTCCAGTTTTTTCAGCAATTTCTACTGATTTCTCAGCCCAAAGCACTTGTGCTGGATGCACCCCAGCTACACGCCAATAGAAGAAACGATCCCAGAGCTTCTCTTCAATGGACAGTACACCGGCTGAAAGAGAAACGAGGTTGAGGCCCAGTCGTTGAAAGGCCTTCGCCACGATTTTCCGGACTTCATCTCGAATTTCTGCTTCATCTCTTAAAGCGCTCATGAATTCGTGCTCAGAGAATTTATCTCGCATCACATTATCGATTAGCGTCTTGAGATATTCGACTAGCTCTTGGGAATTCATAGGAATCCTTTGCTCATGGAGGTTTGAAATGAGTTCTCGAGCGTCATCAACAACAAAGGCGAAAAGAAGCCCATACGGCTCTTGGAGCCGAACCGACCGCTGATAAATGGTTTTTGTCTCTTTTCCTTCTCCCGTGGTTACGGGTATATCGAATTCTTCTCGGCGCCAAGACTTACCCGTCCATGTGAGCCGTGCTAGATCAGAGGTTTGGGTTACACCGGTATTTGCATAGACGTGAACACGCCCAGTGTAAATGTAGACGATGTTAGATTTGAACCCTTGACCCCTCCAGCCTGTTTTAATCAAGGGAGACGGAAAAGTTTCAATAGCGTATGGGGTTTCGCTGGGTTCCCAGACTTCATAGACTTTGAATTCACGATCGCCATTGTTGAATTCCTCACCATAAGCACAGCAAAGCCAATCGGGAGGAACATAGATTTTTGCGTCTTTTTCGAGGATTTCAATTTGCTCCATATCCCGCTCCAAATCTGGAGGATGGTAGATAAAGAGAGGTAGCCGCGAATCTGATTCTTGGATTTCGGTCCCGGTCGGGAGCATGCGAGCTATAGTTTTGCCGGTAGAAAAACCGCCAAAAGCTGCAAGCCGAGTGAGTCGCCGAAAAGCGCGGATTGCTTGAGCACCACGATCCTTATGGGGAGCTTGGATCATTTGTGTCCAGTATGTTTGTCCTCCAACATCACCGATTGGGATGGTGGGGTGGGGACCAAGATGTGGATCTGGTGCCATTAGACATACAGTTTTTGCCACAGTGAAAGCCTCCTTCTCATATTTGCGAATACTTCTAACTTCAAATAACTATTGGTGCCTAGTTAAAAGCCAGTGATTTCATATCGATCTCCAAGTCGTTCTGCTTTTGCGTCCTCCTTACTGCGCCATTCTTGGATGAATTGTTGGGTTTTTTGTTGAATGGCAGAATTTGTGGATTGGGCAATCCAATCCATGGAGATGTGGACATGATCTCCACGGAGTACAATTGTCCTCGCCACTGCATCATAATACCCCCCTTGACCCTTTTTTGCAAGGTAGGAGACAAACGTCGTGAATAGCTTTTGAGCCTTATTTTTATAACTTTGCAGCATACTCTCAGGAACTGCGGTCATTTGCCTAATGATGCGCTTCCCAATAAGATCATAGATTGCTGTTTCTGTTGTGGTTTCGTGTTTAACTCCGCTTTCTAAGAGTTTGTAGAAGTCAATCGGTCCGGTGAAGCAACTCTTGAAAAAGCCATGGCTAGTTCGCTGAAAATCAAGTAACTCTCCTGTAGCTTTAATATAGACAACTTCTTGCACACCATCAGAGCGCTCCACAGCGAGGTTGATATGTTTCTTCCACTTACTGTAACTCTCCGGATTTTCTTGGAGTTCGGAGAGAAACACGAGAGGCACATTGAAGAATACCTTACTATGTTTTAATGCTCTTTCTAATTCGCCCTTGTATGGTTCAGTGGGTGGGAGTCTTTCAACTTCTGCGACGAATGCAGTCCGGTAACTCGTCAGGATGAAATGACCATCCTGTCCCTTCACCATCAAAGGCTCACTCCCTGCTCGAACGCCTTTGGCGATCTTAGCTTTTGCGACGAGGAGCAACGTTTCATCAGCTTTGGGGAGAATGCTTTTAGCAATGGTTAGTTTTTCAGTTGGTTCCAGTTCCCAAGTCAATGAGATTTACCTTCCTTTCTTTTCTATAGAATTTGTGTTATTTCATTATTGTCCTAGAAAACGAGCCGCGAATTGAGTGAATTGATCCATTGTGTCCTGGGTTATGCTTGGTCTTGTAGATTTAATGGCTTCGTGGAAATGTGCCATATTAACGCGTTTAGCTTCTAGATTGGTGCGTAGAACGGCAAGGACCGCCTTGCGACAGACGTTTTGGATATCAGCCCCTGAGAAACCCTCTGTGACTGAAGCGAGTTGTTCGACCTTTACATCCTCAGCGAGTGGCATATTTCGAGTATGGACTTCAAAGATAGCTTGCCGCGCTGCTTGGTTGGGAGGTGGTGTGAAGATGAAAATATCGAACCGCCCAGGACGTAGGAGAGCGGTATCAATCATATCAGGACGATTGGTGGCTGCAAGCACGACTACACTTTCGAGTTGTTCCATTCCGTCCATTTCTACCAAGAGCTGGTTGACAATGCGTTCACTTACACGGCTATCAAATCCAGATCCACGGCGGGGTGCAATATTATCGAGTTCATCAATAAAAAGAACTGAGGGAGCGGCTTGTCTAGCGCGACGAAAGATTTCTGCGATGATTTTTTCAGATTCGCCAACCCATTTGCTCATTACTTCGGCGCCTCGAATGCTGATGAAATTCGCTTGACTTTCAGTAGCCACTGCTTTTGCCAGTAGTGTTTTACCAGTGCCTGGAGGACCAAAGAGTAAGACACCTTTTGGAGGAGTGATATTGAATCGTTGAAAGATATCAGGGCGACTGATAGGTAATTCAACTGCTTCTCGTATAGCCTGCTTGGCGGATTCCATTCCGCCCACGTCTTCCCAACGGACCATAGGAACCTCGATAGCAATTTCTCGAAGAGCAGAGGGTTCAACTATTTGACGAGCCGTTTTGAAATCATCAGCGCTAACTACAATTTGATTTATCATATTTGGAGGAACTTGCATCTGCGATTCTTCAATTTGGGGTAACACACGGCGGAGGGCACCTAGAGCCGCTTCCTTCACCAGAAAGGCTAAATCGGAACCGACGAAGCCATGAGTTCCTTGGGCGATGCTGTGGAGGTCAACTGAGTCATCGAGGGGGACACCCCGTGTGTGGACTCGAAGAATATCATAGCGACCGTGTTGATCAGGAACGGAAATATGAATTTCTCGATCAAACCGTCCTGGGCGGCGCAGTGCTGGGTCAACTGCGTCTAATCGGTTCGTTGCAGCGAGGACGAAGACTTGATCCCGGTCTTGGAGACCATCCATGAGGGTGAGTAGTTGGGCTACAATCCGGCTTTCCATGCCTCCCGATTCTCGTCGGCTAGCAATGGCATCGATTTCGTCAATAAAGATTATCGCAGGTTTATTTTTTTCAGCTTCTTGAAAGGCATCTCGAAGAAATTTCTCGGATTCACCATAATATTGACTCACTATTTCGGGACCATTGATTGCCCGAAAGAAAGCTTCACTTTCAGTAGCCACCGTTTTGGCGAGAAGTGTTTTGCCACAGCCGGGGGGTCCGTGCAGAAGTACCCCTCGAGGTGGTTGTATTTTCAATCGTGCAAAAAGCTCAGGGTGGCGTATTGGTAGTTCGACGATTTCTCTGATTCGGGAAATTGCGTCATCTAAACCGCCGACATCATCGTAGGTTGCGGTAGCAATCGGAGTGACTTCATCTGGAGCTTCCTTCTGCAATATGAGGTCAGTATTGGTATTGACGATCACATTTCCAGCTGGAACTGTTTTGGCAACATAAAACTTAGCTTCTGCCAAGGCGAATGCGGCTCGTCCGACTGCAATAATAATATCTTTCCTAACTGGTTTATCAAGAAGATTGCTTTTCAATAGAGAAGTGGCTAGTTCCTGACGATATTCGATTTCTTCCCCCTTGAGTGGAGTCAATATGACGCTCCGCGCTGGTTGACCCTCGGTCTTTTGCACTGTTACAACGTCTCCAATCCGAACACCCGCATTCAGTCGAGTTAGACCATCCATTTTTATGACATTCTGGTTCTGCAGGGTGACATCGCGGATTGCCTTAGCGCACACACTTTTTTTTCCAACAATCTCAAGGAGAGAGTCATCTGCGAGTTGGAGTTGGTCAAACACGTTAGGATCTAAGCGGACCGTGAACCGTCCAACATCAACCGCACTAGCTTCTGCCACACGTACTGATGCTACACTCATCTTTAGCCACACACCAATTAGAACATGGCTACAAGGTTTCTTGGTATTACCCACGCGAGTAGCATATTTAACTCCGGCGCCTGATAGTGGAATATGGGTCGAAATACTATGTCTCCCCCAAAACCGCCTGCAATCCTCTTTGATGTAAGTCATAATGAGGAATTAACGCTTGAGGAACCAGAATTAACAATGCTAGCTAAGCTTCTGGACGCGAATGGTTTCGCACCTTCCACAAACATTTCGCCTTTTACAAGCGAAAAGCTGGCCCAATATCAAGTCGTGGTCTTAGGCAACCCCTATGAATCTAAACTGACTTCTGACGAAATCTCAACCTTAGTTTCCTTTGTTAAATCAGGCAAGGGTTTGCTCTTGATAAGTGGAGCAACAATTTTTGGTAAAGGAGGTGACAATGCACGGAATACAAATCTCAACGAGCTAGCAAAGCAGTTTGGATTTGAGTTTTCAAAGAAAGCTCTAGAGAAGCCACCAGATGTAGAAGAAGATATTTTTAGTGCAATCCCAGCAGGAACCCATCATATCCTTACAGGCATTGGTTCTTTGACAGTCTCTTCAGGGACAAAACTTGTAGCGGAGAATACAGAAACTCATCTCTTCCGAGTTCCAGCTAGCCCAGGAACCCCCACAATCGCCATCGCAATGGAATTCAAGAAAGGACGAATTGCAGCCTTCGGTGGAGGGACTTTCTTTTTCAACGACTATATTACAGCAGGAGACCACGAAAAATTCATTGTGCAACTCTTTCGGTGGTTGGCAGGTGAACCGACGGATTTACCGATCCAGAAGGTTACCAGAGCATCGGCTACAATGAATCAGCTGACGGCAACTGAAGCAATCGCGGACCTTCAACAACAACTTGATACAATCGAAGAAGAATTGGCTAACCTGAAAGACGTCATAAATTCGAGCCTTAGAGAAATGGAAAAAATGATCCGAGAACTTCAGAAACAAGATAAAGGCAATTAAGTTGGCAAAACGAGCTGTTCAATTTTTAAGTGACGTTCAAGTTCCACAGCACCATGATTTTGAAGTGTAAAGTAGTCAAGCATGACTTGGAACACCGGTTGATGTAACTGCAGTGCAAGGTCTCGAATGGATTTTGTACCATCAATCGCATCTAAAAGCGGATGATACTTCTCAGGCACCTGAGATTTGGGAACGGTATGTACACGAACAGGAACGTAGCGCTCCGTGACTGCAAATGGACGAAAGAGTAAATCTATCTGTGGTAAGATGTTCCGAAAATGGCTTAGATCACCCAGCCAATTTTCTAATAATTCACCGTGCTCTCGCTCCATAATCGTAATGAGAGTACGCATGCGTTCACGAATAGCAGCTAGATCATGGGTGGAGAAAACCGCGACGTAGATGTTTTTTCCGTATTCTAAGAGGATTTTTACATCTTCTCGGTCGATAATGCGGAGTCGTCCATCCTCGCGTTCTAGGGTCCGTAGCTGTTGTCCACCCACTGAAATGCGACCAACCAAATCTGAGAGAAACATACTCACGGCTGAAAGGAATCCAGTGACAAGGTCAGGTTCCATATTTTCGATTTGAAAGTCCTTTTGGAGAAGAGTTCGACCATCGCGATACACGACATAGAGACTATAAAGTTGGGCCATTCAAACTCGACCTTTCGTAATACTTTCTTGATGGTTTAAAGAGAGAAAAGCTTTCCGAGACCTTACCCAACTCGTTGAGCAATTCTATGGATTTCACTAATGATTTCAGTTGGAGAAGCTAATTCAGTCCCAAGATAAGTTCGACCACCTGTAATGTAAGCCATATAGAAGGCTAAAAAGGGAATGAGTTTGTCATCCCGAATTCCGATCTCAATGTAATTCGGAATCTCGAGTTCTTTTGCTCGTTTTCGGGCCCAATCTATGAAGACATCATGGTGCCTTTTCTGTTTCACTGGAAAAAATTCGTGGTGCAAGTTAATCGTAACTAAAGGAATTCGATCATTGCGCATAAGATGGCACTGGTGAAGAACATCTGCAATAGCTTCAGGTAACCCGATATCGGGAGTATCAGAATTTCTCAGTTGAATGTTAGGTAAAAAATCACTGAATACAACGACAATTGGGAGTGCCCCAGAGTTTCGGCGGCGTTCTCGTTTGATCGTTTCATGCGCACGTTTTAATCCTGCGGCTAATGGCGTATATCCAGATAAACGAAGGGTCATAAATTTAGCTACAAGGCGTGTCCAATTGGTTGTGGGAGCTTGAACTTCCACCGCCCCCCAGTCCTTTAACGCAATGAGACCCACTCGGTCGCGCGTGCCCTCCAAACATGTCTTGAATGCAATCAAAGAGAGTTGAAGTTTATCGATGTTTTTGAGCATTGAGACACTCAGATCAACGACAAAGATGATGGTCAGAGGTGTCCAACTTTGAAATCGTTTTTCTCGGACATCAGGCGAATGAATACGAACACGAGGAATACGCTGGATTGTTGGATCTGTATGGAGTGCTGCCGCCTTGATTGTGGCAGGTAAGTGAATATTGCGAGGAGATCCTTGAGGAATTGCAGATCCCAATAAGACACCCCCTTCGGATTGGCGAGAAAACAGTGAACCTGCGCGACGACCAACTTGCCGTATTGACCATTTAGGAGCTCGCTGGCGTCCGAAATATCGAGGTTCAAGAAAATCTTTGAAATCAAAGAGTGGCTTCCCTTCTTCCATTCGAATGAGAGAGGATCCTGACACCGGTTTTCCAGAGACAGACGGTTGAGAAGAACTTCGAATGGCTTTGGGCGGAGTAGTACTTGTGGTTGGAGGAGCTGTGGAATCTCCCCGGTGTTTTGCTCGTTTATACTGACCCTTAGTGTCTGGGGGTCGTTCTCCCTGCGAGAGGGCTGGCATTACAGAGCCTGGTCGTCGTTGATATCGGTAGACCCTTTCGAGCAGAATTACCAAGCCTGCTGCAATCAACCCACCTACAACAAAGTTGAAGGGTGGGAGAATTGGAATGATAAGTCCTAGAGCAGCTGCAATGACCATGAAGAAACATACAAATCCGGTGTACGAACAGCGTCCGGCAGCGCCTTTTCTAGGAGGGGTTCCGAAAAAACGTTCGCCATCCTGACTACTGTCCAAGGGATGATATTGTTTGAATTTTCGGGTAAGTTTTTGGTGCTCATCCTTTGTAAAAGGGTCTTTATCCTTGGAACGGGGATTCTGAGTCTTGACTTTCTTCTTGGCTTCCTTCATGATATCTTGAATCTCATCATCTGATGGCGGTTCGAGTATACCACGTTGGCGCGTTCGATGGCTGAGAGCAAGAGGAGCAACCATTTCCACATCTTCAGGGGCTACGCTGTTACGACCATCAAAAGCAGCAAAAGCCATAGCCGTTTTTGCAATTACAATATCAGGACGCGCGCCATCAACTTGGAGTTGTGTGGTTAACTGCGCAATAAGCTCCATTATCCCCTCAGAAATCTCTACAGTCTTCATTCGTTCTCGTGCAGCAGCAATTTCGTTCCGGAGTTTCTCCTCTTGCGACGCCCACTTCTTTAGGAGGCTTTCGGGATCCCGTTCAAAATCAATGTTTAGTTGAATAATTTCGACTCGTTCAGCTGTGGAGAATGGTCGTTGGATTGCCACATGAAGAGGAAATCTATCCAAGAGTTGGGGACGGAGTTCTCCTTCTTCCGGGTTCATGGAACCAATGAAAATGAATCGCGAAGGATGGCTAACAGAGATTCCTTCCCTTTCGACAACATTAATCCCCGTTGCTGCAGCGTCGAGGAGTGAATCAACAATATGATCAGGAAGCAAATTCACTTCATCGACATAAAGGATATTCTGATTCGCATCTGCAAGAATACCCGGTTTCAGAGCCGCTTCACCCTCCCGGATAGCACGCTCAACATCTAAACTACCGACAACACGGTCTTCGGTGGCACTTAATGGGAGATTGACCACTCGCATTTTTTGTTTGACAGTTGTCAGTCTCTTATTCTTCTCAAGTTTTTCCTTGCAAGACGAACAGAGCCCCATGGCATCATCGGGAGCACACCGAAATTGGCACCCTTTGACAATCGGAATTTCGGGAAGAAGGGCTGCAAGGGATCGAACAACAGTGGTTTTTCCTGTCCCTTTGGGACCCGTTATCAGAAGTCCACCAATACCAGGATTGATCGCGTTAAGTAGTAGCGCTAGCTTCAATTCATCATGATTGACGAAAGCCGTGAATGGGAGAACGCTGCGTAGAGCAGTATTTACTTCCGGTACCAAACGGGGAACCTCAACCACTCCTGCCCGCCTTTCGCTTATAGAATTTTGGGAAGATGCACCAAGAACATGAAAATCAAAATCCACCGATTTTCCAAGTTAGGCAAAAGCTTTAGTTACTGGGATTCCTCTTTGTAGCCATGACCACCAAAACCCCAAAGGACTTACGAACCGGTCTGGCTGCAGCCTACGAAGCAGCTCGTGACCATCTTCGATATATCGTGTCTGATCTAACACCAGAACAAGCAGGAAAGGAACCAGCACCCGAATCACGGACGATTCTCTATTATCTGACTCACATAGCGAATTCGGAATTGTACTGGTTATCCGCTTCAGGACGTAAGGTGGTCGTATATGCAAAAACTGTTCCACTCAATATTGCTCTCGATTTATTAGAGGATGTCCGTAAACGCATCATAAGGGAACTCAAGGATTGCCCTGAAGAAGAATTGGTGTTTCAACCTCCCACCGAGAAAAAGAAACCAAGTTTGGGTTGGGTCATATCACATATTACACTTCACACGCTGTATCACAGCGGAGAAATCATCTACACACGCTATGCAGTTGGAGGATCCGATCTACCAAACGATGAACTCGAGGAATATTGGAGCCAGATGATGGAGGCAGTTGCACAACTCATCTTTTTTGTCAAACAGTAACAATTCCCACTCTTTGACCTACCTTCAAATTAACTTCTTATGTTGCAGATAGTGCCGCAAAGGTTTCTTCAAAAATCGCATACGAAGTAGGATCAAACAAGCTGAATACAATGCGACGAAGAGTGGAATCGACTTCTCGCACAAAAGCGAGGATAGTAGTGAGAATGATTTGAGCAGCTTGTTTTTTAGGGAATCCGAAAATTCCAGTGCTGATAGCAGGGAAGGCTATACTGCGTAAACGCTTTCCAACAGCAATTTTGAGCGCACTTCTCACAGCACTTGCAAGTTTCTGAGCTTCATTCCCTTCCCCCCAACGAGGTCCGACTGCATGAATAACATACCGAGCTTTTAGGTTCCCTCCATTTGTAAGAACCGCAGTTCCAACGGGTGTCCCTCCAATTTCATCACACTCGCGTTGTATTGCTGGTCCTCCGCGTCGGCGAATTGCACCTGCAACCCCGCCTCCCATTTGGAGTGATTCATTTGCTGCATTTACAATTGCGTCGGTTGCTAAGTCAGTAATATCGCCCTGTACAAGTTCGATTGTGACTTTGTTGACGACACGACGCATACTCCAACACCATTCGACCAACCACTACCAGCAAAAAGCCCTATATCTAGGCTTAAAGGTTTCCCCTAACACGGACTTGCGTGGCGACACGATTGTGTGGACTATAAACTAGGAAATACAGGAAGTAAGCCCCAACCTGTTATTCCAGAAATGAGAATAAATATCCAGCAAAGAAGAATGAATAGAGAACCAGTAATCATGAAACCGCGTTTTGCTCGAGGATCAACTAAACCTAGATGCTTGTCGAGGTATTCGGTTTTGAAAGTCAATCGAACATAGTAGAGTGCCGCAATTCCTACTGGTACCCAAATAACATCGATAAAAGTGAAAATTACCCCAATAGCACCTGCAATCCCAAAGAGCCAGAAATCCGCAATAACAAATGCCACTGTTTCCCAAACTACTCCTATCCCCATCGCAAGGGGCTCACGAAATCGTCCAAAAGATTTAGAGCGACCGATATATCCGACGATGAAGGCTTCAGGACCACGAACCGCTACAATTCCGGGAATGAAAATTGCCGGCCAACCCACAGAAGAGATAAGCACACCTTTTCCGATAAGTTGCCCAATGATTGTAATAATGAGCCCGAATGAGGGACCATAAAGAATGGCAGTTGCGAAAATGAGAATTGACGAGGTGTCAATTGAACCAAGTGGAGGAGGGAGAACAACAGCAAACATTGCCATAAACGCCATTAAAGCACTTAGAACCCCAATCGTGGCAACGTATAAGGACCGCGGAGCAGATTTTTCTTTTAGAAACTCATTCACCTTGATCGACTCCCGAACGAATACGGGTTTTCATACGGGATGTATAAAAGGGTTGCGTAAAATCCCTAGACTCAAAAGGAAGAATTATCAAGAACATTAAAGGTTCAACTCAGTGAGGGTATGTGATGGTCGACGATCCTGCTAAGTTGATTCGACAGCTTAAAACCAACATAAGGGCACTTACTCGCACTCCCCATTTTGCCCAGCTTGTTCCAGAAGTTGGAGGGAATTTTGTAGCCTGCGTTTCAGGAGCCACAGAACTTTCACAGGTAGCAGGATTGACAGGTCGGATTATCTTAGTTAGAGGGAAACCCGAAGCTATAGGAGAGGTCGAGTTTGGTTGGGCACCGTATATGGGACGCGTAATCCTCAAAGCCCACACCTTGAACGAGTCGATTCACGCGGCAATCTCACTACGCCATTCGAATGAAATCACCGAGGCTGCAAGACGAGCTGGCTTACAAGTTATAGGATTTCGGCTTGGAGAACGCACCCAGATTCCAGATTGTATGACACTAGCAGGATTAACGAAATTTGGTTTCGTTCCTGAAGTGCTGTTTGATTGGGGAGCTCACGGCGTTGAACCACTTGTGGTCATATTTGGACCTTCTCCGAGCATAGTTACCGAAAGAGTGCGATCGGTTTTGGACCAATTGCTAGTTGATGAGTGAAAAAAGCTTGACAAATACGAAAACAAAGAACATCCAACACAAACGAGCAGTAAGTCAAGCGTTTGGATCAATGGCAAAAGGATATGATTTCTGGTACCAATCAGCAATGGGGAACTATGTCTGGTTAGTAGAAACACAAGCAATTCAAAATCTATTCCCCGCCACTGTTCCCAAAGTTGCGCTTGAGATAGGTGTTGGTACGGGCAAAGCCATCTCCTTGTTAGGTAATGACCATACTCAACTCATTGGAATTGACTTTGCTTGGCAAATGCTTGCCGTCGCTCGTCAGAAATTTACGAAATCGGACAATGTGCATCTCGTGCTCTCGGATGGAACAAGCCTACCGTTTCGTACCGAATGCAGTGACCTCACTTTCAGTATGACCGTATTGGAATTTGTACCTGATCGCGATGAGCTCTTCAAAGAAATCTATCGATGCCTCCATGCTTCAGGAAATTTCTTGTTGGGCGTGCTCACATCAGTCAATTTATGGGCATTAGAACGAAGAATTCGAAATTTAGCTCAATGCGATGTGTTTGGACTTGCTAGCTTTCCAAGTCCTTGGCAGGTTATTCGAAGATTGTATCGGAATGGTTTTACTCAGATTCAGTACCGTGGATCAGTCTATGCTCCTCCCTTTGCTCCAGAAAAATGCTTGCCCGTCGTTTCCATGCTTGAAGTAACACTAAGTAACCGGTGGCTAAGCCGTGCACTTGGCGCATTTACGGTTTTCAGTGCAAAACGGTGTGGGGCTAAAGAAGGCGGGTTGTGAAGCGCTTATATGGATCTTCACCAGGTTCAAGGCGACTGGTTTTCCCGTCTGCTTCGATTCGAATTTGCTTCTTCTTCATGAATGTTCCAATGATTGCTGCTTGACGCCCATGTTCTTGAATAGATTTGATTATCACAGGCGATTCCTCATTTTTAGTGACAATGAGGAAGCTCCCAAAGGACGAGCAATAAAAGGGATTCCAATTCAGGTAATTGAAGAGTTGGATTGCGGGCTCATCCCAGGGAATTGCACTACTTTGGACGGTGATTCCCAACCGCGTGGCTTGCTGGAGTTCCAATAACGCGGTTGCCAATCCTCCTTCAGCTAAATCATGGAGTAAGGTGATTTGTTCTCGGGGAAGAGTTTGAACTAGGGGAACTACCCTGAAAGGGCTTAAGTCATTGGCCAACGCTTGACGCAGTGATCGGGAGAGAATGGTATCGACTGTTGATTCTTCGACGTTGGCAAGAAACCACAGGGTTTCTCGAGCAATCGGACCAACTGCAATGATGACGTCTCCAGGTTTCACTTGAGATTCACGTTGAGATGACTCAGGGATTATTCCAAAACACGTTGTGGCGATAAGAGGAGTGTGGAGCCCATCATAACCCCCCGTATGTCCACCAATGACTTTGAGGTTTAGTTGTTGAGCTTCCTGTCCAAGCTGTTTCATGGTTGAAATGAGCCATTTCTCCTCAGTATTAGGTGGATAATAGATACCTAAGGAAAGGTATTGGGGAATAGCCCAGGCCATTGCGACATCGGTTGTTGAATAATGAACCGCAAAGAATCCATAGAAATGAAGTGGTATCCCCACCACAGGATCGGAGGCAACAACCACATTTCCAGCAATGGGAGTTGAACCGTAATCAAGAAGGACAGAACGCGCATCCTCTACTCGAGGAAGGTGAGGGAACACGAGACGTTCCAATTCAGCTAGTGTGAGTTTGCCCATGGGAAGAGACATTGTGGTTACCTTAGATGAAAGAGCAACGTTGCAGGTTATAATGGATACGGTTCACAATGCCAAATTCTTTATTCCTTTTTTTCTGATTCTTTCTTGCGGAATCGTGGTTCTAGGGCAATAAGAATGGTCGCGAGAAAGATTAAAGCAGCTCCGACCGCTTGCCAAAGAGCGACCGGTTGTCCAAGGAACATGAAACCAAAAATCACGGCACTAATAGGATCCAAGAGAAGAATAATGGAAGCAGCTGAAGCGTCCACCTTTTTCACTCCAATATTAGTTAATAGGTAGGGGATGGTTGTAGCGATTAATGCAAACCCTATAAGGAGTAACCAAGCGGGAACTGGAAGAATCAATTGGATTCCAACGATTCGTGGATCACTAATGAAGAGACTGATTATGAGAATAATCGGGATCATCCATAGCAAGGCAAAGAAATAGCCCCAAAAGGTTGCCACTGAAGGGCGGTATCCCTCATGTCCGCTCCATTTTCTTCCTAGAACCATATAGATTGCTGCGAAGACTGCATTTGACAAGGCTAGAATTATTCCAGCTAAGGGAGCTACAACAACCAAGGGGAAGATTGGAAGCGAAACTACTATTGCCCCTGCAATTGACAGAGGCACAGCGATGAGGCGAATGGGTGTTATCAGTTCTTGAAGCATAATTCGTCCAAGGATTAGCGTGATGGCGGGGTAAAGGTAGGTTAAAGAAACAGCGACGACCACGGGCGTCCCAATCGCGATTGCAGTGATGTATACGATGAGGCCAAGGGCGACTCCAATTAGTCCATAGATGATAAAATGCATGAGATGTTTGCGTTTAATTGTAATATTATGGAATGAATAAGCAATTCCAAGACCGATGAAGATATACAGAACTGTAAATGCTGTGCGAAAGAGGGCTTGCTGGAGAGATGAAACGCCAAAGAAGGTCAGATAGGATGAGAAGACAGGGATCGTGCCAAAACAGATAGCGGCGATAATTAAGCTGAGATAGCTGCTTTTTTGTGAATTCATCTTATGATTCCGCTCAACCATCTGCGTCGTCTTTAATATTAGACACTTTCTGTTTATGCCTTGTGTACTGCAATAGCTTTAGCTCCTTCATGAAGAGCTTGGAGGTTTTGTGTTTCAAAACGTCTGAGTTTATTATCAAGTGCTATTGTCTTTTCAATTAGTTTCATGTCAATACGGTCATCGATGGCGGCAAGGGCACCCAGCGAAGCGATGCCCATATATCTGACGTGTCCAAGGGTATCTGCGAGATTTCGTATTCTCGCATGATAGATTCTAGTTCCATTCTCTTGGGGAAGTTCAGCTATTCCCATTTGCACAATTGGATCATTCAGAATCTCGGTTTCAATTATTAAAAGTTCACTACTCAAATCTGGTGTGATTGAACAGCATTTCCGAAATGCGGGTGTTGAGAGAACAATAAGGACATTTGGTTTTTCAAACCGTAGTTCATTAATTGGGCTAGACGAAATCGTCAAGTCTGCAGTACAGGCACCACCACGTGCAGCTGCACCATGGGATTCCGTTTGTAGAACATGAAAGCCTTTTTGAGTGAATGCAAGACCCAAAATTCGACTGGCTGTGACAACGCCATAACCGCCATACCCAGCGAAGCGAATAGTTAGATGCATTGCATTTATTCCTCCACGATTAGCCCCATAGCTCTTGGAGATACTTAATAAGAGTTGGTCGAAGTTCTCGTCGGAAAAGACCTAATTCAATATCCTTGTCTTTCAATTTCAGTTGAAATTGTGGCTGCCCCAAATGTTCCCCAGATTTCTTTCCCTTCAGCGCTTTCAACATCCATGCACCGGGATGTCGTCGATATTGATCTAATTCAGCTGGTGAGAGAGTGGACTGGAATTCTGAAAAAAATCGAGCTGCATATGTGGGACATTGAGAGATGACTTCAATGAAGGAGAAGCCCGGATGTATCAGGGCTTCCTTAATAGTGGCAATCAGCTCATTCACATAGAAGGTGGTCCAGCGGGCAACATAGCTTGCTCCAGCTCCCAGGACGAGTTGGGTGAGGTCAAAGGGGGCCTCTGGGTGTTGGGGGTAGGTTGATGTTTGGACATGAAGCGGAGTCGTTGGAGCCGACTGCCCCCCGGTCATCCCATAGTTGAGATTGTTAACCAAAATAACGGTCATTGGGATATTACGGCGAGCAGCGTGGATTAGGTGATTTCCGCCTATGGCAGCACCATCACCATCGCCTGTGAATACGACGATCTTGAGCTGCGGATTCATTACTTTAGCACCGGTGGCAAATGCAATTGCACGACCATGAGTAGTATGCAAGGTGTCACCTTTGAAATGGGGACTGGGAATCCATGCGGAGCATCCGATGCCAGAAACCCCAAGAAGATCTTTGTGCCGAATTTGTTTAGTCATTATCAACTCGTCAACGGCACGCACAAATGAATTGAGAATCGTCCCATTTCCACAACCAGCACAGAAAGCACTAGGGAGGTTTCGGAGATAATTCTCACGATAGTATGCCTGAGGTTTACCCAGTCTTTGGCTTTCCTTTGTCATGCAACATCCCCCCCTAATATTTGGTCGAGAATCTCATCAGACTGGTGAACCTCTCCTGCCACCTTTGGCACACTAATAACCGAAGCATTCCGTGCAAGCCGAGTGATTTCATGGACCATCATACCCATGTTCATCTCTACAACCAAAACTCGTTGCACATCTTTGAGCACCTCAAGAAGATGGGTTTCTGGTAGCGGCCAGAGCGTTTTTAACCGGATAAAGCCCACCTTGCGACCTCTTTTCCTTGCTCTTTGGACGGCGTGGTAAGCGGGTCGAGCTGCTGCTCCAAAACTTAACACCGCCGTAGATGCTGATTCGAGATCGGTCACCTCTAAATCCAGTCTTTCTTTCCGTAATGCATTTCCTGCCTGTTGATTCTTTTCAAAGAGCCATTCAATGGTTGCCCGATGGAAACGCGGCGTATAATCTCGTACACCTGTTGGTCGATGCGCAGAACCTGTGACAAGCAGATTCATACCATCACCAAACCGGGGCATTTCATACCGGAGAAAGATATCGCGTGGACTGGAATGATTCGGAGTAAGTCGTTCCCGGTTAATAACGGGGAACTCCTGGGATTTGGGAATCGTGAGGGGTTCACGCATATAACTGATTTCGCCATCCGACATAACTAGCGTGGGTGTTCGGAACCGCTCAGCATAATTGAAGGCGTAGATAGTAAAATCAAACATTTCTTGCACTGACCAAGGACAGAAGGCGATGGGTGGAATATCTCCATGTGAGCCATAACGAGCCTGCATGATATCTTGCTGACCTGGCATAGTGGCTTGACCAGTGCTAGGTCCTGATCGCTGGGCATCAACAATGACAATAGGCGTTTCAGTAAGATAGGCATAACCCAGATTCTCTTGCATCAAACTGAAACCCGGTCCTGATGTAGCCGTCATTGCCTTCCCCCCTGCCCAAGAAGCCCCAATGATCGCCGCAATCGAAGCGATTTCATCTTCCATTTG
>JABXGS010000162.1 GCA_016550425.1 archaeon | reverse complement strand
CGTCGTGCCCTTCAAATCAAACACAATGAGAAATATGGGATCACGCCCACCACAATTGTGAAATCGATCACGGATATTGCTGAAGGGGTTGAACGTGTCACCGCTTCTTCGCGTACTGAAGTTGGGGTGCCCAAGAACTGGAAGACTGCAAATGAAAGTGATTTAGCTTTGTTGATTGTGGAATTACGAGAAGAAATGTTACAGGCGGCCGAAGAACTGGAGTTTGAACGAGCAGCGGAGCTCCGTGACCTAGTCAACGAGATTGAAGCGTATCTCGGATTACAGCCAAAGAAAACCTAGCCCTGATTACTTTCAACTTGGTCCCCCTTCAGCTTATATGTTTAAACAAACCATTCGGTTTCAAAAAACAGATAAAACACATCTGCTAAGCTGCTGAATCGGACACACACCAGGGCTGGGCTGGGTGTAGAACCGTAACTCTTATGTCAGCTGGTGTCATCGATGCCGCTGACAAGATAGGTGACAGATGGGTGAGCGACGACAAGTACATAACCGTCAAAGGTGCCCGCGTACACAACCTGAAAAACATCACTGTACAGATTCCTCGGGACAAATACGTAGTCATCACTGGGCTCTCAGGATCGGGTAAATCATCACTGGCATTTGATACCCTCTTTGCAGAAGGTCAACGCCGATATGTCGAATCCCTGTCTGCATATGCCCGACAGTTTCTTGGTCGAATGGATAAACCAGACGTTGACTCCATCGAAGGGCTAAGCCCTGCAATCTCAATTGATCAACGATCCGCTGGAGGGAATCCACGGTCAACAGTAGGCACGACCACTGAAGTTTACGATTACATGCGATTACTTTGGGCTCGCATTGGAATCCCACATTGTCATCAATGTGGTCGTCGCATCTCACCGCAATCTGCCCAACAGATTGTTCGTCAAATTATGGATTTTGACGAAGGGATACGAGTCCGTATTCTCTCACCCGTTGTCCGCGGACGAAAAGGTACGTATAAGGCACTCTTCAAGAAACTGCAAAGCGAGGGCTTTATTCGGGTTCGCGTTGATGGTAAAGACTATCGATTGGAAAAAGAAGAGATTGAACTCGATCGCTACGTTATCCATAACATCGAAATCATTGTTGACCGATTAGTGCTCAAACCATCGGTTGAACCACGGTTGACGCAATCGGTTGAAACAGCCCTTGAATTCGGTGAAGGTCTTATCATTGTCGATGTGCAAGGGGATCAAGAATATCTCTTCAGTGAATCCGCCGGCTGTCCTGTATGCGGAATCAGTTTCCCCGATTTAGCTCCACGCCTCTTCAGTTTCAATTCACCCTATGGAGCATGTCCCGAATGCAAAGGGCTAGGATATACACTTGAAGTTGACCCCGACCTGGTCATCCCAGATGATACGAAATCAGTTAGAGAAGGAGCTATAGCTCCCTATCACGTCCCACTTAATGGTTGGCGGTTACGGAGCCTTACCAGCATTGCAAACCATTATAGGTTCAGCCTGGATACTCCATGGAATCAGCTAGACCCGGAAATTCAACAGGTGCTGCTCTACGGGTCGGGAGATGAGGAAATCCGTTTTGAACATAAAGGCGTCACACAGTCTGGACGCAAATGGGAGTGGATTAGCGAAAAACCCACTATGGGAGTTATTCCTGGACTGAAGCACAGATACAAGTATACCAGTTCTGAAGTTGTTCGGGAATCGATAACTCGATTTATGGCGCAACTTCCTTGTCCTGTATGTAAGGGTCGGAGGCTTCGCCCTGAAGCTTTAGCGGTCACAATCCAAGACAGAAGCATTGATCATATAACTGACCTCTCGATTGGTGATACCCTCACTTTCTTTAAAACCCTGAAGCTTACCGAGAAAGAAGCCTTGATAGCCCGACAGACCCTCCGGGAAATCAAGGAACGGCTACAATTTCTTTCTTCGGTTGGGCTTGACTATCTTACCTTAAATCGTCAATCTGCGACCCTGGCAGGTGGTGAAGCTCAACGTGTTCGACTCGCAACCCAAATTGGTTCCCGCCTTGTCGGGGTGACGTACATTCTTGATGAGCCTAGCGTCGGGCTTCATATGCGTGATAATAAGCGGCTGCTCTCAATGCTCCTCCAACTACGCGACCTTGGGAATACCGTTTTAGTCGTTGAACATGATGAAGGCTTCATTCGGGCTTCAGACTGGATAATCGACCTCGGGCCCAGCGCAGGAATCCATGGAGGGCAGGTCATTGCGGAGGGTACCGTTACTGATATCGAGGCAAATCCGAAATCAATCACTGGACAATACCTTCGTGGTGATAAAGTCATCTCCGTTCCCCCCACCCGCCGCATCGGTAATGGAGCAAGAATCCAGATCAAGGCAGCTCATCATCACAACCTGAAACATATCGATGTAACTTTCCCACTTGGCACCTTCATCTGCATCACTGGCGTCTCAGGATCTGGAAAAAGTACACTCATCACTGACACACTCTATCCAGGACTCATTTGGCAATTCCGTCGCCGGCGTCACCGACAATCCGATGCATTACTTGCCGGCTCTCTTCAGAAACCTGGTCCCTTCGACTCAATTGAAGGAATCGAAAATATTGACAAAGTCATCCTTGTAGATCAATCGCCTATTGGCCGAACTCCCCGTTCCAACCCTGCCACTTACACTCAATTATTCGGTCCAATCCGCGAATTATTCTCGAAAACGGAAGAAGCCCGAAAACGCGGGTACCAGCCCGGTCGGTTCAGCTTCAATGTCAAAGGTGGACGCTGTGAAACCTGCAGAGGTGCTGGGGTTCTGCGAATTGAAATGCAGTTCCTTCCTGATGTCTACGTTGTATGTGATGAATGTCACGGAAAACGTTTCAACAAAGAAACACTACAAGTTCGATATAAGGGCAAAACCATCTACGAAATCCTGCGCATGACAGTTGACGAAGCTGCAAAATTTTATGAAAACATCCCCCGAATTAGTCGCATTCTTGAAACATTGCAGCGGGTCGGATTAGGATACATGGAGTTAGGACAACCCTCACCGACCCTGAGTGGTGGCGAGGCTCAACGCATCAAACTGAGTCGCGAGCTCGGAAAACGTAGCACTTCTCAAACACTGTACATACTTGATGAACCCACCACTGGTCTACATCTAGCCGATGTACAGAAACTCCTTGATGTTCTGAACCACCTTGTCGATGCTGGAAACACTGTGATAGTAATTGAGCATCAACCAGACGTCATCAAAGGTGCTGATTATATCATTGACTTAGGTCCCGAGGGTGGTGAAAAAGGTGGCTATATCGTGGCTCATGGAACACCTGAAAAGGTGGCCCAGAACCGGAAATCCTATACCGGGGCGGTGCTTCGTGATGTGTTAAGTCAAAAACCTGATCGAGATTCTCAGGACTCAAAGGGTCGAGTAGAGATTCTTTCTCGGTAAGAGCGAACGGTTCTTCAACATGGACCGTATTCTAGTAGAGTGATTTTGACAATGAATCTTGAGCAGGAACTGAAGGATTTACCCGACGCACCTGGTGTCTATATCCTCTATGATGCTAATGACACGGTGATCTACGTAGGAAAAGCTCGCTCACTTAAGAAACGAGTTCCTGCCCATTTTCGAGGGATTGGAAGTGGCAATGTCTTCTCACCAATCGGGCAAGAGGTAACAGAGCTAGAATATATGATAACAGCAAATGAAGCCGAAGCCCTGGTCCTCGAAGACAACATGATCAAGCGCTATAAACCACGTTATAATATCCGACTGAAAGATGATAAAAGCTTCCCCTACGTCCGGATTACCCTTCAAGAGGATTTCCCACGAGTAGAAAAAACTCGCACCCTTATCAATGATGGGAGTCGCTATATCGGTCCCTACTCTAATGTCAAAGCCTTAGATGGACTGCTGAAATCCATTAACCGCATCGTTCCTATTGCCACATGCAAACCCGTAATAGTTCCCGGAAAACGAAAACGTGCCTGCCTCAAATACGATATCGGGTACTGTCCCGCACCCTGTATGAACCTGATAAGCAAAGACGAATATGCCGAACTTGTGCAAGAATACACTCTCATGCTCATCGGGCAACATGATGAACTCGAAGCACACCTCCAACGTCTCATGAACAAAACCTCCAAAGTCCAAGAATTTGAAAAAGCTGCCAAATATAGAGACAGGTTACGTGCAGTGCAACGAGGTCGCCAAGCTCAACGAGCCACCTACTGGAATCAACTTCCAGGCCATCGGGACGTCTTGGGGTTAGCCCGTGCTGGTGCTGATGCGCTCGTCCAATTACTTGTAGTCCGTGAAGGGCGAGTGGTTGGACAACAACCATTCCCGCTTAGTGCTCCATCAGAACTTCCAGATGATACAGTTATGGAAGCGTTCCTCAAACAGTATTATCTTCGTGCAACTGAAATTCCTGAAGAAATCATCATCTCTGTCTCAATTACAGATACTCAGTTTCTAGAAACTTGGTTAACCCAACGACGCAAGGATAAACACCCTGTGACCATTGTTCATCCGAATCAGGACCCGCTTTTAAGCTTAATTCAAATGGCAAATGAAAACGCTCAGTTTCATCTACACCAATTGATTGAACGAATGGCCCGAGATGAAGGTCGAAAACAACAAGCCTATAATGATCTTATACAAGCGCTGAGACTCTCTGAAGAACCAGCTCATATCGAAGGTTTCGATATTTCCACCTTACAAGGAACTGAATCTGTGGGTGTGTGTGTTGTTTTCAAAGATAGCGTCCCATTCAAGAAAGGGTATAGACGCTTTAAAATCCGCGACGTCGAAGGCCAAGATGATTTTGCTATGATTCGTGAGGTAGTCGAAAGGCGATATCGCCGTCTTGTTTCTGAAAACAGTCCACTCCCTAATCTAATCGTGATAGATGGTGGTCGAGGGCAATTGCATATGGCAATAAAAGCCCTTGAGACAGTTGGTGCATCAGAAATACCGGTGATTGGTCTGGCTAAAGGAGATCGCCCTGATCCTGATGTGGTGTATATGCCAGGTCGGAAAACGCCCGTTAATCTTCCAGGTGATAGTCAGGGTTTGCGGTTGCTGATGCGGGTTCGTGATGAGGCACATCGATTTGCCATTTCGTATCATCGAAAGATTCGGCGAATCAAAGGGATGAAACTTACACTAACTGATATTCCGGGTGTGGGGGTGAAACGAGCTACACTGCTGCTTCAACACTTCGGCAACCGAGAAACACTCGAAAAAGCCTCACTAGACGAAATTGCTGCAGTCCCAGGTATAACCAAAAAACTCGCACAAGAAATTGTAGAGCATTTCTCATAACTATCTCTTGATGGGATGGTTCTACTTCGATTCTTAGTAATTTGCTTCGTAGTTATCTTCTTAGTCGAGAATTTAGAAGATGAAGACGATGATACTGAGGGAGAGAAGGAATAGGGCAAGGTAGTAAGTAGGAAAGATAAAGAGTTCTGCTTTGTTGAAGTGATGGTGGAACTCTTTAATAAATAAGCTTAAGTCTGAAATAACGAAGAAAAAGGCACCAAGAACAGGGACGAAACCAAGGAGAACTCCAGTAGTAAGCCAGAGCATTAGCGCGCTACAGAAAGTGAGTGAAACAGTAATCGAATAGATAGTAATTGGGATTTTCATATTCCCAAAGCCGTTTTCTGAAGAATCAATATATTGAGTATTGAAGATAATAACGAGTATCCAAGCGATGAATGAGGTTATGAAGCCTGCATATGGGAGAAAAGAAACTCCAAGCAAAATGCTTTGCCAGATGAAATTCCCGATAAAGAACAATTGAGCGATGAGAAAGAGAATGCCGCCAACGAGTAGTTTGATCTCCATTCCGATGTCTCCGAGGAGGCAGAAAATGAATGCGATTGCAAGAAGTAGATAAAACAAGCTGACCGTAGGTCGAAAGAGTAGAATACTAATTGCTGCCGTGAGTGCAGGAAGGAATTTGATTACCATGAAAACAACTGTTGGTAATTTCGAGATCTGTTCTTTCTGGTATGATATTTCATTTTCTCGAACTGATTTGATTAGGGTTGATACTATTGCAATAATCCAGAAAATTAGTGCATAAGGAACCAGGAACAACATATTGCAAAATTATGGTTTGTGCTGCTTAAGAGTGTTTGATTTTTGATGGAAATTATGATCGTAGTTTTATTTTGAGGAGTGGGATTGCTCCCCCTGCCTTTAGGTATTCAAGAAGAAATGAAGGGATTTCTTTAAATTTATAATTCTTTTTGGTGCTTTTGTTTGTTAGAATCCCATCACTCAGTGATATTTCGATTATATCCCCTTCACGAATTAGGTCTGGGTGTTTTATTAGATTGGGAAATTCTATTGCAGGAATACCTAGGTTATACGCGTTGCGAAAGAAAATTCTTGCAAAAGATGCAGCAACGATAGCACCAACTCCTAATTGGTGGAGAATTGCTGGTGCTTCTT
>JABXGS010000161.1 GCA_016550425.1 archaeon | reverse complement strand
CCATAGGCACCTTCAGAGCCGATAAACAATTGTTTAAGATCAGGACCCATTGAGGAGCGGGGAACCGCTTTGGTTTCAAGTAAATCTCCATTCGGGAGCACCACTTTGAGTCCAGTGATGAGATCTTCAATTTTCCCGTACTTGGAAGAAAGTACTCCTGCGGAACGAGCTGCAGCAAACCCTCCAAAAGCAGAACTGTACATCGAGGAGGGGAAGTGTCCCGAAGTATAACCATGTGCTTCTAGATATTCTTCGAGTTCATAACCGAGAAGTCCAGGTTCAATTGTAACAGTTAGTGATTCCTCATCCAACTCGATAATACGCTTCATCTTTTTAAGATCCACAGCAATTCCCCCCGTGGTAGCAAGGGTTCCCCCTGCAACTCCACCTGCTCCAGAGACGGGGATTAAAGGAATCTTTTCTTGGTTAGCCAATTGAACAATTTTTTGAATCTGATTAACGGTTTGGGGCCAAATGATTAGATCAGGCTGTGACTCTAGTACTAATCGTCCAAGACGGATGAGCCGAAGCGGCCATGCATCGCGCGAGTAGCAGATTCGATCCACTTCAGCTGACGATACGTTTTCTTTTCCGAGCCATATCTCCAGTTGGCGTTTTATCCGATTAACATTGAATGCTGTGGATACCTTAGACATAGTAAACACCTGCCCATTGTGACAAAGAGATGAATTGAAGGGGGTTAATCCCCCTTATCTAGCTAATAATATGTTCTTAATGATAAAAGGCAATTTGACCGACTAAAGGTAAGGCTAAATTGGTTCTGCCACGAAGATGGCTCGATTTGATTCCGGTTTCCACGGTTTACGAGTAAAGGACGAATAAATCGTTTCTACTTGAAAGTGCGACTCCGCAAGAAGATATTTCACATCCTCTACAGTGAGCACAGCAAGCTTGGACCAATCATAAAAGGTATCAGTGATTCGTCCCTCTTCGTTTTGGATATCAAATCGGAGCACGGTATCAATGATCTTCTCTTTTTCCAAAAACCGAGTAGAAATCGAGCGAGTGGCAGAGCCACCTTCTGCTAAGTGAAGCGTTTCTAATCGCCGCCAGGTTCCGGTAGTATCAGAGGCGCCGACCCACACATCGAAGACAAATGACCCTTCCTCGTGAAGGTGAGCTTTCACACTACGTAGACAGCTCAGTTGTTCCTTTCGAGTGACCAAGTATTGAAAACTACCGGAGGGAATGTAGATTATTTGGAATTTTTGGTCGAGTTGAAATTTACTCATATCACCCGCAATAAAGAGGAGGCGGCGGGCGATTTCAGGGGGGGCTTTCTGGAGTTTTTTCCGGGCTTCCTGTAACATTTCTCGAGACTGCTCAAGTCCGACCACAGTGATCCCATCTTCCGCTAGGGCGAACGCGAAAATCCCGGTTCCTACCCCTAATTCTAGCGCCGGAGATCCAGCTTCCTGGGCTAATAGTCGGTAGAAAGACTGCTCCTCTTCTTTCCCCAGTGCGAATAGATCGTAGAACTGGGCACTTGTATGATATGCCATTGAACCAATCACACTCTAAGTGTGTGTAGGTTTGCGGGTTTTTGAGGCTTTTTGTCACTAGCCCAACAGCACATTTCACACAATTATCATAATCAAGTGCCTGCTCCGAGAGGTTGAACAGCATGTTTCAAACGGCATTTTCAATGGCACAGCAACAAGAAGCGAAATGTCCTACCGGTATCACACTCCTTGATGAACTCTTAGGAGGCGGTTTCGAAGCAGGATTGAGCTACCTCCTTTTTGGAAGCCCCCACTGCACCAGCTTACTACAGCGATCGGTTGCAACAGCACTTCTCCACTACGGGCCTCATCGGGGTGTGGCTGTCATCGATGCCAACAACGGAATCCGTCCCGACCGAATTCTAAATCACCTCCAAACAGCATCACTAGTGGCATCCCCTACAACCCACCTGCAACGGCTCCATGTTGCCCGAGCCTTCACTACAGACCAACTCCTTTCACTTCTTGAGGACGCGCGCGACATTAGCCATGGGATAGACGCCCCGATTCTCTTTGTTAACGGGCTCACCCACCTCCTTCGAGAAGAAGGCGAACCAATTCCATCTGCAACTTCCGACGTCGCTACTGATCCACGGATATTCCGTCGGGCTCAGTTAGCCGCACATCTGAAACAACTTGCCTTCACCCAGCATATCGCGGTCGTCGTCAGCGCCGATGCGCCGAAGCGCCCTTCAAAACCACCCCTTCGAATTGGACAAGCAGCACACCACAGGTTCCATGTTCTCATTCACCACACGCGCCAAGATGCCGTTGAAACCTTCTCATTGGAAAAGCACCCCAGCCGTCCGTGGATGCAGCGGAGCACTGTGACACCGCAACAACGCCGCCCACTTGGCGCGTATCAAACTACATTATTTCGAGAGTAGGTTGTCTAATCCATTCATTTTTAGCCCTCCGAGCGAAGTAGGGCTCCTCTTCTGAGGAGTCACCGATCAATGAACTGGACAGGTGTGAGATTTTACCTTCTACTGATTCTAACGATGATCTTCTGGGGCGGTAGCTGGGTTTCTGCGCAAATCGTCGTTATGGTAGCCCCACCTTTCACTGTGGGTTTCTTTCGTTTTCTCACCGCCAGCCTCATTTTTTGGCCTCTCTTACTTTCAACCAAGCGTAAATCGGTTATGGCATATTCATCACGAGATCTCAGTCTCTTTTTTGTTCTCGGAGCAATTGGTGTTTTTGGGTATGGAATTCTCTTTCTCATTGGAATGCAGTTCACCACTGCAGCCCAAGGATCAATTATCGCTGGAATTAACCCCGTGACAGTAAGTCTTCTTGCATTTCTTATCCTGCATGAAAGACTAGTACCCCGGTGGCGATATGTTGGATTTCTTTTTAGTTTCTTGGGAATTGTATGTGTGGTAGGTGTGCAAGCATTCCTAGACTTTCAATTCGAATACCTCATTGGAAATCTCATTCTCATCTTCGCTATGTTCACTTGGGGCTCATATTCCATCTTTGGGAAAGCCTTGATGAAAAAACATTCTTCCTTTGAAACCACGGCGATAGGGATTTTCTTTGGCACCCTCATCTTCTTCTTCGGAGCCGTATTCGAACAATTCTGGACACTCCCTGTGATGTCTGACCCCACCTTTTGGTTCAACATCTTGTACATGGGGATTTTTGTGACCGTCTTGGGGTTTCTGTGTTACTTTCTTGGAATCAAGAATATTGGGGCGAGTAAATCAGCTGTCTTCATCTCATTGGTCCCAGTGTTTGGAACCCTGTTTTCATTCCTGTTACTTCATGAACCCATTTACCCCACATTTATCATCGGGTTAGTTTTTGTGATTTTGGGGATTCTGTTCATCAACTATCCCCAAGCACTACCATCCAACAGGAGTGAAAAAAATACAAAAAGCGACACCGATACTAATGAATGATTTTTTGGTGGGTTTGCCCGTATGAGCAGCTATTACTGAGAGAACATCTCGGACATAATGGTTTCCGAGCCTTACAGTGAAGTGCCCCAAAATCCAAGAGCGCTTGGTTGAACAGATAGGCTTTGCCCGGCGGAATAGTAATTTCTGCTAAGTACCAAAGCTGTTTTTTCGCAGGAACACGGAAGGGATCACCGGTAATTGCGAAGTAGCGTTGGAAAACACGTTGAGCGTTGGTGTCAAGAATTGGGGCATCTTTATGAAATGCAAAGCTGAGAATCGCTCCTGCTGTGTAGCGCCCTATTCCAGGTAGAGTCATAAGAGCCTTGAGAGTATCAGGCAGCTGTCCATTATTGTTTGTGACAACATATTTAGCGATCTGGTGAAGACGACCAGGCCGAAAATTGTATCCAAGAGGTCGCCAGAGCTCTTCCACCTCCTCGACAGGCGCTGCAGCAAGTGCTTCAAACGTGGGATACTTGCCAAGAAATTCGTGGTATTTGGGGATCACCCGGTCAACTTGGGTTTGATGAAGCATAATCTCCGATACAAGAATCCGATAAGGATCACGAGTATGTCGCCAGGGGAGGTCTCGACCATTTTCTTCGTACCACTGAAGGAGATATTGTCGAAAAGTCCGAATCCGATTAGGAGTAGCTAAAGACACAATGATAGTTGTTGCCTGTTCCTTTTCTCGTTTTGGAGTCGTCACGAGATGTTGGCAGTTGTAAGGTAATAAAAAATCATTGGAAATCTGAACCCAGCAACAAATTTGGTCTTTAGGCATAGCTTTTTCAAGAAGTGGCTAAAATGGCTGCCTATGGTGGCATTCGAAGAAGTGAGGGCGACCATTCCGGAGCCCATTGTCCCCCGTCATTTCATTTGGGGAATTCTTCTTGGCTTCTCACTATTTCATTTTGCCCAGTCAATTTTCTGGCAATTTGGGAGCTTTTATCTATTTACTGGAATTGGCGAGACCGCCTTTCTCCTCATCGGCCTAATCGGCGGATTACCTGTGCTTATTGGGCTCGTGGGCGTATATTTGTGGGGTTCACTCTCTGATCGATGGCATCGACGTCTGCCATTTATCATCGTTGGATTTTTAGCTCAAGCAATCAGTTTCTTCTTGTACATCGTTATCCAGGATAGTCTGATTTTCCTCGGTATTACCTGTGCTGCTTATCTTTTCTCAATTGCAGCAGTTCCAATGGCAAACGCTTACCTGACCGAGGCTCGAACCTTCAAAGGGGGCGCCGTTGGAATTCTAATAGCCACTAGTAGTGTGGGTTGGTCAATAGGCGGCTTTGCGGGAGGAATTCTATTTTCATTAATTGGGATGACCGGTCTTTTCTTTCTTGGTGGCTTCGCATCACTTGTGGGTGCACTTATCATTCTGGTGATTCCTCGAGAAATCTTCAAAGCATCAAACCAAAATTCCCTTACAGAGAGCCAAACCGCCCCAACTTCCTTCGCTAGGCCTTGGTGGAAACCCCAGTTTACAAGTCTTTTATTCATTGCTGCATCCGTTACAATTAGTAGTATTGGAGTCAATGCCTTTTCCTATTTCTTCGGAGTTTATCTTGTATCAGAAATTGGTGGCACTCCATTGATGATTGGAATGGCAAATGGTTTTGCATCTTTATTCGGATTGGGAGTGACTTTAGCAGCAGGACATAGCAGTGATCGTATTGGGCGTAAACCCGTCCTGATGGCTGGATTTGCTGGCTGGGTACTATTCATGTTAGGGTATCTATTCGTCGTAAATCCCTGGGTTGCTATGCTCCTATGGATCATTCCTATCTATCCATTCATTTCTACTGCGAGTTATGCGGCTGCTGCGGATCTCAGTGAGGTGGAAAGAAGGGCACGTGCTATGTCGACCATCACTACAGCGAATTCCTTTGGAACAGCATTCGGACCAATTATTGGAGGGGCTCTCTTCCAATTTGTGTTCTTTACGCTACGAGGTAATATGTTATTTGCTTTGATAGCGAATATCTTCGCCTTAGGCGTAGTTTTAGTACTTGTACCAGAGACGCTTAAACGGACAAGAACCAATTAAAGACCGGTTCGATGGCTAGGCACTTTCAGTGTCCGCATAAGATTCTGGAGGCTTTTTCTTCCGGCCAGCCCCAATGAAGTTTCCAATTACAATCATCACGGTACTTGCAAATCCGAGTCCAAGACTGATGAAGTAAGCAAGGATAACATCAATTGGCTGACTGAAGATACCTAAAACAAAGGCATTGTACAATTCCATCGCGACATAGAAGAAGGCGGAAAACGTTGCTACTGAAACGATAAGTCGGCCAATGGTCGCCAAGATTCCAGAACCAGCTGCATACCAGATAATTGCCCCAATAATGGTAAGGATACCACCCAGACTGGTTAAGATGGTGAGCGCAAGCACAATCTGATCTCCTAGCGGTGGTCCTAAAACTGTATTGATGAAACTCGCCAATAATGCCCCATAAGAAGGATCAAGAGCAATCGAAGCGCCTGAGTAGAGGAGTAACCCACCACCGATTAAGAGTAGAATAAAACCTATCAAAGCCATTTAGTTCAACACCCATAATTGTTTGTAACTATTGTCGCTAAGACTTCGCCCTTATAGTTTACGGGTTTAACGTATTGGACTTGTGAATCCTTAGTGTCTCTAAATCCGGCAACTAAGCTAATTTTTTATCATGCTTATTCACTGATAAGATACATTGAAAATAGACTGATTCCTTGGTGATTGGAAAATGGACAGTAGATTAGTGGGAGCAATCGAAAAATTTGCATATAATGCTCTCCGTACGGGAAAACGAGGAGCCCATTCTTATGAACATACGTTGCGAGTGCGTCAATTATGTTTATTGATTGGAGAAAAGGAAGGCGCGGATTTAGAAATCTTAGAAGCTGCAGCATTACTACATGATATTGGTCGACCCGAAGAAGAAGTGACAGGAGAGTCCCATGCCAAAGTCGGGGCAAATATGGCAGTAGCTTTCCTGGCGACAACTTCATTTCCAAATGAGAAGTTACCCAAGATCGCTAGTGCTATTCAAACGCACCGATTCAGTGAAAAAAAAATCCCGGAAGTGTTAGAGGGCGAAATTCTCAGCGATGCCGATAAATTGGACGCGATGGGGGCGCTGGGACTCGCCCGGACCATCGCAGAAAGCCTCATCCAGCAACGGGGACTTCATGGAATGATCGAGCACATGGATCGAAAACTATTGAAACTTCAAGATAGAATGCTAACAAAGACGGGAAAACAGTTAGCCAAACCTCGACATCAGCTCCTTGTCGCTTTCATGCAAGCATTAGCCCAAGAATTTTTGACAATTGGAGAACCATTACCCACTGAACTTCGTCCCTTTTCCTTAAAATAAATCTTCATAAAAAGTCTGATGGTTGATAGAATTTAAGGCAAAAGTCTTATCTCTAACCTCAAGTCTAATCGAATATATTTTCGTCACAAGAAGGTTTTCGTAATGGCAGAAAGTGAGGAACAAAAAGAGCTTCACCCGGTTCTGGAATTTATCATTTCATCCCGGTTTGCAGGGCTATGCGGTATCCTTGGACCGTTGATTGCGTTAATTGGAATCATTGGTGCAGTAGCCATTTCATCATGGTTTAATTGGTTAACTAACGCTCTCAGTGATTTAGGACACCCTACAATGATTGGGGGTTCAAACGGGGTTCCGGGATTGAACCCTGCAGCGCCCATATTCAATACCAGCCTTATTCTCGCAGGCCTTTTCACCATCGTTCTGACTCTTTGGTTGATTCGGCATCAACTCTTTGAGGCATCGGTAATTGGTATCGTAGCAGGAATTCTCTTAACAATTGCCCAGTGTTTTCTAATCGCCATTGGGATCTTTCATGAAGGATTTGGATTCACCCATTTTGTAGTGTCTCTGGGCTTTTTTGTTACACTCTTGCTTGCAGGAATGATTTATGGGGTTCGATTGATGCAAGAAAAACACCTTCGACTAATTGGTATAATTGCATTCATTTTAGCGCTCGTTAGCGCTTTAATCTGGATTGCCTACTACTTGAGCCTATTACCGTTTACAGGGGTTGCAATCCCTGAAATCATTTCTGCTATAACAGCAATCATCTGGGTATATCCACTCTGTATAATGCTTCTCATGCAGAAGCAAATGTAACCTTAACCAAATATAGGCGGAATGAAGTGGACGATAGAATCAATCGCCCGTCGGCTTCGAGATGAAGGAGATTCAGCTGGATAACCGACAGGTACAATTGCCACCGGTAAAACACCTGGTGTACAATCTAATGTAGTGGCGATTGCACTGTCATTGAAAGCGCCAACCCAACATGCGCCCAGCTGTAACGCTTGAGTGGCAAGGAGAAGTGTTTGCGTCATGGCTGCTGTATCCTGAATAGAGTATAGATTGCGTCCACGATCCTTGTATCGTACCCCTGACTCCTCTGGCACTCTACAAACAACAAAAACAACAGGCGCTTTTTTGATGAACGCCTGGTTATTGGCACCAAGTGCTAGTTGTTCTTTTACCTTGGCATCCCGAATAACATAGATCCGCCATGGCTGCCGGTTCCCCGCACTTGGACTCATTATCATCGCTTCAAGCAAAGCCATAATTTGTTCATTTGAGACTTCTTGGTTTGTAAATGCGCGGATGGACCTTCTATTATTAATAGCGTCTAGTATATCCAATTTCATCACCTTTGACTTAGACGTGCTTTACCATTTCCTGAAGATTGCTCATCACGGTTTGTTGGAACGTGGAATACCCATGTTCATACACTTCAGCATTTTTAGGATTCGGGGTTAATTCTTCACGTTTGTGAACCATAACCTTAACTGCCTTTTCAACAGAGGGAAAAAGCTTGAGCCCCACTGTGGCCAAGATGGAAGCCCCCAGTGCACTTCCTTCATCTGCTTGTGTATAGATACAAGACTTCCCTGAAACATCACTCATAATCTGCCGCCAAAGCAAAGAGCGCGCCCCACCACCATCAAGGCGAAGCTCATTAAGAGTAATTCCCACGGAGAACATGGAGTCAATTATAAACCGGGAGGCAAAAGCCACACTCTCAAGAATTGCCCTTGCGATGTGAGAACGAGTATGTTGAAAACCTAGACTTTGGATAGCCCCCATACCCCAAATAAAGAAAGGAAACATAGCCAGCCCATCACAGCCAGGTGGCGCCTGAGCTGCTTCATCAACGATATACTCGTAAGGATCTGTGCCAAGCCGTTCAGCCACAGCACATTCAACATGTCCAAATTCATCGCGGAACCACCGAAGAATTGTCCCCATTCCAGGAAGAACGCCTTCCTGCACACGTTGATTAGGAAGGACGTGTGGATGATTAAAGAGAACACCTAAAGGATCTTTGAGAATCTTATCAACTGGCGTAACGATAAAAGTGCCAGTTCCTAAGGTGAGTTTAGCCACTCCTTGTTCTAAGACACCCAACCCAAGAGCAGAACATTGCTGATCACCACCCCCCACAACAACTGGAATCCCTTTTGGAAGACCCGTTTCTTTTTCTGTGTCCTTTGTCACATTCCCAATTATTTTTCCTGAACGAACAAGGTCTGGCCACATGGAAATTGGTAAACCTAGTTCTTCACCAAGTGCTTCATCAAGTACTAATTTTTCCTCATCGAGAATTCCAAAATGATGATTGGTGAGATCAGATGCTAAATTTCCAGTAAGCTGATGATAAAGGAATGCATCAGGAGTCGCGAATTTCGCAGTTTTTTTGAAGACCTGTGGTTGCATATCCTTAAACCATAATGCACGTCGTAAACTCGTCCGTTGCTTCACCAAGTCTTCATGTTGTTCAGCAGAAGGAGAAATCCGCATATCCATCCATGTAATGGCATGAGCAAGAGGATCACCATTCTTGCTTAGAGGAACAAGGGTTGCACGCTGGGTTACAACCGAAACTGCAACGATATCCTTTGGTTCCACCATTTTTTGACTCGTTACTTCTCTCATTGTTTCTTGTGTTGTTCGCCACCAATCCATCGCATCTTGCTCTGCTTGTTCGGGTTCATCAGTAATAGTGGGAAATTCACGATAGGATTTAGCGATTTCTCTCCCCTTGAGGTTGTAAAGTACTGAGCGGTTTCCTGTGGTTCCAAGGTCAATTACAGCAATGAGTCGATCAGACGTTTTCGTCATAAGCGAACCTCTCAAAATGTGAAGGGTACTCGTCTTGGTTCAACGTTCCCCTTAAGGCTTACTTTCCCCAAATTTCATGTTCTTCTACGGACTCGCTTACGAATCACCAAGACAATGCTGAGAATTATTACAGCAATAATCGCAATGCCTAGTGCAACAAGTCCAACAAAAAGTGATGTAGATATCGAGTAGAATACAGAATCTGAATAGATAACATGGTCAGCAAAGTCTTTACCATACACGTGAACCTCCATAACCCCACCCATTACAGGAGCAGGAAGGAGCGCATCATACCGATTTCCCCCTTGATGAGTCAGTGCTAGCCCAACCCAATTATAGTTGTTAGCAGGATCAAACCGGTATTCGATGAAGAGGGTTTCAAAGCCGCTTAAGCTCTCATCAATATAAACGGAAATGAGTGTAGAAATGACACTGGAAACGACTCTGGGGACAACGATGATTGGATCGCCTGGTTCATCCATGAGGACCTCAAACATCGCGCAGATGGCGTCTCGCACTTTGTAGCAGTTTTCAAGGACTTGGTCTGCACTGGGATTGAAGTAGTCCCAAATACTATGCCCCCAGGCGGATTCATTGCCGTACACTTCCAAGGTAACTGCAGGGATTTCGTATTCCCCATAAAGCCAATCGTCCCACGTTCCATAAGAGGGGTACAACTGCGTAGCAGTCCACCATTCAAAACCGGAAGCTGTTTCCACCGCGGCACCAAGCCTTTCGAAGAAAGGTTCGTGGTAACTAGGTTCGTTTGTATAACCCCAAGGCGTCAGTAGCACGTCGATTCCACTATGGAGAGAAAGCCCAAATGCTAGATTTTGATGATAATGGAGAGTGAAGTTATGCATGGCTTGGGTTTCCGGTTCACTGAAAGGTGCTTCACCATGATATACTTCTGCCCGTGGTTCATTGACCCCAGCTGCGAAGGCAACAGGGTAATTGCGGTTCAAATCGACTCCTCCTGGCATATCCTCACCTGTGTCTCCATCCCCGTCCAAATCCAGGCCCTCATAGGTGTAATACCATTCACCTTCCACTTCATAGAAGTCGACAATATAGTCCCCATTGATATCTTGAATTTCCCATTCATCCGTGAGTCCATCTCCATCTTCATCTATGGGGTGGAGATTCTTCCGTTGCCAAGGATTGATGTGGAGCATTCCTAATGCATCCGGATTGAGCGTAGGAATAAGGTAGAGTATGAAGTTGTCTAGGATTTGCTGAACTTCTGATTGGTTGGAATTCGCCAACAGATAGTCTAGGAAAAAGAGGGCATTTTCAACAGTAATTGCTTCTCGTCCATGGTGATGTGCAACAAGAAGAAAGCCTTTTCGACTGGAAGAGTCGCCAGGAGCAGTTATTTGAATGCAGGGAATTGAGAGCCCATTATAACTAGCCCCAATGTTGAATACAACAAGATAGTCGGAAAAATCAGCAACGCGGTCGTTGATGTGGGTTAGCACCTCAGAATAATTGTGATAGGGCCCCATTGTTGATCCCCAGCGGACAACATCATCACCTGGAAGCGGCCCAGGCGCGCTGGCATATTGATCCCAGATCCAAGAAATGTTCCCTGGGTTTTTAAGAGGTGTTTGGGTTGGTGTCTGTGTGGTGGAGAGTACTTCGAACAATCGATTGGTTAAGGGTGAAATTGAGGGAGGTAGAGAAGTGCTTGGAAATGGAGGTAGTTGTATCAATAAGAAACAACTAATCAGGACAAGTGCTGTTGTTCGAGGGGAGTATCCCATTACATCAGCTCAACCAACAACAATGGTAAACGATGAAAAAGACTTACGTTTCCAGCAAAGTTCCAAGTCATCTCTGTAAAAACATACTAAAGGGATTTGTATTTCTCAACTTCTTCGCTGGTGATATGTTGCAGAATGCGGCTTTTATGTGCCATAACGAAACGACAGGCGGAATCACCCATGGCGCGACAGGTGATTTCACGAGCTTGTAAAGGAATGCCGAAACTTTCCTCACACCATCCCGCAGAGTATCCGGCATTGAAATAGCAGCGTGGTGATTGGGTGTACTCGTGTTGTTTGACAGCGGCTTCAACCTCGAAGGAATTCAAATGATCATAGACAAGCAAGTAGTTCTCATCAGGAGTTGGGTGGCTTATCGGGAATATATTGACATGAGCAAATCCACGAAAACTGAATTGGATTGGGCCTGCTGAAAGCATGCCCATGGGGTCTTGAACATTCATCCGTTGTTGGTAATCTCGGGCATCTAGTTGCCCAAAGGATTTCGCAACTTCATAGATAATAAGGTCGGCTAGTTCACCACTTCCTGATATAGCGATTCGTTCCCGTAATTTAGTGATAAATTCTGCGGGTAAAGCGATGTAGCGTTGGTTACCTATGAGGTATTTGCCTTCTTTAGTAAGATGGCGGGTTGTATCAAAATATTTAGTGACAAAATCCTCTGCTCTAATAAACTCCTCTAGCATGTTCTTGGGAACCGTAACTGATTCGGGTTCCTTATTCAATTTAATTGGTCGCATTTTTCATTGGCTCCCCAGCAACTAGTTCGGGGTTTTGCTAATTCTTAAAACTTTATCGAACTAAGGGTAAACAAGCCGGGGGTTGCGAAAAAAGCAAGGTCATTATATGAGTTCTAGGATGATTGGAGCATGAGAATGTAGATTAAAATTATTCGTTGACAATGAGACGATCAAGTGCTCCTGATGCATTTAATTTTTCAATCGCGTTTTGGTACTGTTCATCATTGTTAATCATGGTGTTACATGCTTCTTCGCGCATGTGTGTGCCAGGTTTCACTTGCACTGATACTTTGTTATTGGGAAACTTATCCTCTAATGCCTTCCGAATAACAATACCGATCACCGCGCCCATGGGACATTGGGGAACGGTTGGAGCGAAATGGACTTGAATTTCGTCGCCTTTGATTATAACATCGTCTTCTTTGACAAGACCCATTTCAACGACACTGACTGGGTGTTCAGGATCGAGAACGCGCCGGAGGACATTCATGACTTCATCGGTTTTCATAATAACCAGCTTCTTTGAGAATTATCGTTTCGAAGGAGAGCTTACCTAAAAAGGCTATGGTTTCTTGAACCAACAGTTTCTGCGCAGCCTTTAGGAAGGAGGGATTTTTTATGCGAGCGCAGCAAACCTTATCTAGGTTCGATAGCTCAACTTATGTGAGAAGGGTTCCTTTCAATATTGGTGGGTAAAATGACAGAAGAAGCTCCAGATAAAGCTCAACGGTCCGAAGAGCTCAAACGGCAAATTGAAGTACTAACCACGAATCTGGTCGATGCCTTCGATGTTCTGGTTCGAGATCTTCAACGAAGCCTTATGATGATTGCTGATCGGGTAGAACAACGCATGGAACAAATTGGTTTTGGAAGATTAAGTGGACCGATTGTCAATGATGTGCGAGAAGGTGTAACTTCGGAGTCTAAACGATTTAGTGAGCAGGCCCGAGCGAAAATTCAGGAAATTACGCAAGCAAAAGCAGGTTTATCAGGAGCTGCAGACGAACTTAGCGCATTAGCTTCGATGACCGAGTCAGAGCGTGAAGAACTCCGAAAACGGTTACAAGATGAAATTGCAGCTTCACAGAAAACACGTGAAGAATTGGAGAAAGAATTAGCGGATGCGCGAGTAAAAATTGCAGATTTAGAGAAGCAAATGCAATCACGCTCAACACGGGATGCGCGTCGAATCGACAAGCTGCGAGAAACGAATAAGCAATTATCAGAATCGTTGAAAAAAGCAGAAGCAGATTTACTAAAGGTCCAAGAAGATAGCAAGAAAGCTCTTTCCGAACGTGAAGCAGCGGTCAAAGAACTTGATGAAGTTAATGCTAAACTCGCGGCAGCACAAGCGGCTGCAGCTACAGCTGCTTCAGCTGCAACGACTTCAAAGAAGGAATTAGAGGATCAAGTGAAATCATTAACAACGAAGTTAGAGCAGGCTCAGGAGACAAACAAAATCTTAGAACAGCGGTTGCAAGAGGAAAGTAAGAAATTAGAGGCTTCTGAAACTAAACTAGAGACTGTTGAAAAAGAAGTTGTGGATCTTAAAGAATCTGTTACTCAACTCGAAGAGGTAAAGGCGGAAGCGGAAGCTGGAACAGAGAAAGTAGTTGAAATCCAACAAGAATTAGAAACAGCCAAAGCTGAAACCGTTAAAGCCAACAAACAAATTGCTGATTTAGAAGCACAATTAGAAAAAATGACTAGCCTGAAAGAATCCCAGGAATCGAGGATAGCTGAACTAGAAGAAGAGCAAAAAGGTCTGAAGGCAGTTTCAAAGGATCGAGATACGCTCAGCAAGGATAAAGAGGATCTAGAAAATCAGCTCGAACGAGCGCGTGCAGAACTAGAAAAGATGAAAGAAGACTATGCACGATTTGCAGAGATTCGTGATCGCCTTAATGCACTAGAGGCCCGTAGCCAAATTCAGGATATCCTGCTCAAGAAAGACCAACATTATATTGTTTTGACAACCTTTGCAGCAAAAATTGTCGAAGGCAAGTACAATGTTTCCGCAAAGGAACTTGGATTTAGTCCTTCACTGGGAATTTCGTTAGCAGCTTGGCTCGATAAATTCTTCCTTGACCTTCAAGAAGAAGACCTGGTTTCCATCCATCGAACAGCAGGACGAGGACTCCCATCAGCGAATATCGAAGTGTCAGATAAAGGTCGAGAGCTTTTTGAAGAAGCAAAACAGAAAGCAGCCCTCTAGCCACTAGTGGAGAACCTTCCATGCCAGAAATCCCTGCCCGTTATTCTCGTTTCACTGTACTGCGAGATATTGGAGAAAAGGGATTTGCAAAAATCCGGCGAGCAAAGGTTGTGGTAGTGGGAATTGGTGGACTGGGAAGCATCTCAGCTACTAAACTTGCAACATTAGGAGTAAACCACTTACGTATTGTTGATCCGGATGTGGTAGTAGCATCTAATCTACAACGTCAATTTCTATACCGTGAAAAGGATTTAGAAAAGCTCAAGGTGCATTTAGCCGCGCGAAGGTTACAACCGCTTAATCCTGACGTGACGATAGAACCAATAGAAACACGATTAACAGCGGATACAGTTGATGATATTCTTGATGAGATGGATTTGGTGGTTGATGGACTCGACCGGTTTGCCCCCCGGTATCTTCTCAATGAAGCCTGCTGCAGACATGGCATTCCGTATTTGTTTGCTGGTGCTTTAGGAGCTACAGGAAATCTAACGACGATTCTCCCTGGTAAAACTGCTTGTCTAGAATGCATATATGGGGGCGTCGATGATGAGCAACAACCAACCTGTGAAACGATTGGAGTGTATCCAACGCTTCTGGGAGTTGTTGCGAATATTCAGGTTCATGAAGCACTGCGCATTATCTTGGGATTACAACCGAGATTAGCAGGACATCTCTTATTTGTAGATTTGAATAGTCTTCGATTTGACCAATTTCCCATCGCACGACATGAAGATTGTCTGGTTTGTGCGAACTGTAACTCACCGGATTGAATCTAGCCTGCTAGGGTTTTGATAGCCTCAATGAGAGTATCAACTTCTTCGATAAGATTGAAGTAATGAAAGCTCGCTCGGACATTTCCGTTATATTGGTCCAACAAACCTAATAGGCGCATTAGGGGTTGACAGCAATGGTGCCCTGCACGTGTAAGGATTTTCCATTGGGAGTCCAAAGCTAGACTCACATCATAGGATTTCCATCCTTCAATATTGAAACTTACGGCACCAACTTTCCAAGTCATATCATTCTTTGGTCCATAGATAGCGAGAGTGGGAATGTCTTGAAGTCCCTCTAAAAGATGTCTAGTGAGCTTGTGCTCATGCTCTGCTACTTTTTCAGGACCAAACCGGTTGAGGTACCTGACCGCTGCACCCAACGCAATTAATCCGATGATATTCGGTGTGCCTGCATTCCATCTTCGAGCACGATGATCACTACGTAACATATAATCCTCCGCCGTTACAGAGCTGATAACACCACCTCCTACTTCCGTTGGAGCCATCCGGCGTAATAATTCCTCGCGAACAAATAGCCCCCCAGTTCCCGGCGGTCCTAGTGGTCCTTTATGACCTGAAAAGGAATAGAAATCGCAACCGAGCGCTTTGACATCTACAGGCATATGTCCTGCCCCTTGAGCGCCATCAACGAAGACCAAGCAATTTGGATTTGCTGTTTTGATTGCGTGAATGATGGCGGGAACATCATGTTTGGTTCCCATTGCATTCGAAGCGTGCTGAAAGGCAACGAACTTGGTATCTTCATCTACTACTTCAGCAAACATCTCGGGTAAAAGACGACCTTCCATGGTAGGAGTGATAGTATGGAATTGGGCATTAACATGTTTAGCTAGCCGTAACCAAGGCATGAAATTTGAATGATGTTCAAGCAGAGTTGTTACGATTTTGCTCTTTGACGTCCATTTGACCAGAGGAGGTGCAAATTGGAAACCGGTACTCCATCGATTCAAAAAAGCATGTTCTAAGGCATAAGCCACGTGATTTGCTGCTTGTGTTTGATTTCTAGTAAATATGAATTCTTCAACATCACAATGGAGCAGTCGCGTGGCCACTTCTTCACGAGCTGCATCACAGACTTCCGAGGCTTTTGCAGCAATAGAGTAAGCGCCTCTTTCAATGTTTGCACAATATTCCTCGAAGTACTCAATTATAGTATCAATTATCGGGTTTGGAACAGGAGTTGTTGCCGCATTATCTAAGTAGATATATTGTTGGGTAATGGGTAAGTCACGACGCATATCTTCAGGCAGCATAATAAGCCTCCAGAAATCGGGTTCTCAGTGACCCATATTATTTCTGTCTTTATTGAAGGTTCCCCTCAAAACCTTCGTGCTAGTTGCATATTGGATAAAATTATTCGTTGTATGGAAATAATCGCTTCAATCGCTTGCCCATAAGTTCTAGGAACATCGTATCACGTTTCAATGATTTTTCCGCTTCAATGGTTTGATCATAACTCAGTGTGTAGAATGTTTTGATGTTTTGTACATTACTGCGAATACGTCCTAAGCTCTGTTCGTAGCGAGCTAATGAGAGCGTTGTGCCATAATATATTCCCACGTCAGCTTCGGGTAAATCGGTACCCTTCTCAATCAACCGCTCGGATGCAAACAAAGCTGAAACCTTACCATCCTTGAATGATTGAATTTGTGCATACTGTTGAGCTCCATGCATTTTCCCATGAACATAGGTACATTTAATGCCTTCACGGGCTGCCTGGTTGGCAAGATGACGGGTCATGTCAACGAACCGACATAATATTAGAACCCTTTTTCCTTGGGTGTGAAATCGATTAAGCCAGTAAAGCATTCTTTCTTCTTTTTTATCGGGATCTACATTTTGTGTTCTGGTTTCTACTTTTTTTAGGATGACGGAAAACTCGGAGTTAGATTGTAAAACTCGATTCGTGATTTTTTTGATGAATGCACTAAAAGAACGGAAGGTTCCTTCGAGGAGATGTTGACGTGCTACAGTCATAAGTAGATAAGCGCGAGCAGTGCTGAGTATAGAGAGTAATTGCTGCTTGTCTCCTCTGAAATGTTCAAGGAGTTTAGTCTGTTGTCCTTTCTTCCTGAGAAGATCAGTTATGAAAAGGAGAATCCGATCGCTAGGTATTTCCTGTATCCCCGTTATTATCTGATAAGCGCTGTTTAGTCGTCTCAGGTGCACTCGTTTAATATCAGAAATTAGGTCATCAACTTCGGTTACCCATTCATCAAAGACACGAATTCGTTTTAGCTCATAGGCAGGTTGATGAGATTCAAAGTCATCTCCTATAGGCCGGATTTCAGCAACTACATCGTCGCCTCCGAAGGTCTTTTTCAGAAGGTCAATTTTTACATCTTGAGAGAGCGACGCAGTTAGCCCAATAACGATACGGTAGGATTCTTTGCTCAGAAGGTCCAGAAATCGAATGATTGGGTCATAGGTCTTGTTGATGCGGTAGCTTTGAAAGGAGAATTCTCGTATTACTTGGTCAGCTAATCGCGTCTCATCGATTTCGTAATCCAGTGTTCCACTAGTTTCGAGTTCGTGCTTCAAGTCCATAATTATCTGTTGAAAGTTTCGCCCGTCTCCAAATCGTTTTTCGATAAATGCAATTGTGTCAGCCCTTGGACGTTTCTTCCCATAGCTTTGAGCAAAAATATCGAGGATTTCATCGATAATGACTACTTTGACTTTAGCGAGTGTTTCTTTATCAATGCGTTTGGTTTTCCCTGCTACAGCATTCATCAACAGAATTGGAGTAGCAAAAATAAATTTAGCTAGGGCCGCATGGTCGCGGCACATTCGAGCTGGAAGACTTTGCTGATCATCTAAAAGGAAAAGGTAACCATACGATGTTAATCCATAGGATTTCGCCATTTCATATAATTGGTGCTTAAGCTTCCGATCTTGTACAAGAAAAAGGACTTTCTCATCATCAGCTAAAACTCCACGTTCGAAGAGGACTTCTAAGGTAAGAGTGGAAATGAAGGTTTTTCCCATTCCTGTTGGAAGTAGTACAATGAATACTCGTTGTTCACCTGTTTCAAGTATTTCTAGAATCTGGTCTCTGGCATTGAGCTGGTATAAGCGAGGAGTTAGCGATGTTTTTTGATCCACACGATTCACCCACGGTTGAATGCCAACTTGGGTTTTGAACTTGGATTTATATAATTATGGAAAACCACGTTGGGAAGAACCAGCTTGCGCTTTAAAGAGAGGTGGATTAGTGAGTGGCTAAGACTTAAATTGAACATTTGAGCCACACTAAACAATCTTAACATTGTTAATATATTGGCTACACATAATACAGAGGTTTTAGATATGGCATTTCCTTGTGAAACTGTAGTTTGGAAGGCACTTCCAGCGATTAAATCCTCGCTAGCGCAAGCCTTAGTTAAGCAGGGAATGACTCAAGTCCAAGTATCTAAAATCTTGGGAACTACTGAAGCCACCATCTCGCATTATATGAAAGGAGAGCGCGGTTCATCTGTTGATTTAGGAAAAGACGTCCAAGAAACTATTGAAGAACTTGCGCGTAAAATTAGTAAAGGCTCGCTTACAGAAGAGCAAATTACGAAAGGGGTCTGTAACATTTGTCAAACCGTTCGTAAATCCTGTACTGTTTGTGATGTGTAAAAGGCTAACAGTTGGCGACACTTTTTGAACATCTAATTCCCTCGTGATGCCGAAATCTTTTGAATGGTTACTCTTCAAATAGAAGAACATTATATTCTCCATTGATAGAGTGGTGTAGTCTCTGTGCCTTCGCTTACAGACTTTCTTCGACGAGAAGGAATAGCAGCGTTCATCGTTTTTCTTTCTGTATGCAGTCTAATCTGGATGGTGTTTCTTTCCTATTCATGGGGAACAGAGTTTGTACCCCGCCTTGCCCTTGATGATGATACGATGCACAAAACGGTAATTTATTACATGCTGAATGGCGAAGACTTCTATACTGCCTGGCGGCATGCAGCATTTATTACCGGAGATCTGGGTGATCTGAGGATTTATCGCACACCCTTGGTATTTTACCCAATAGCATTTCTAACGGGTTGGGCAGGAACTAGTTTTGTTTTTCCTCTTAGTGTTCTTTGTGTATTTGCTGCAGCGTTGAACTTGGTGCTAACGTTTTGGGTAGTTAACCAGATTACGAATTCAGGTTGGGCTGCACTAGCTGCAAGTTTCGTGCAATATGCTTTCTTTTTTAATGTGATACCGCTCTTTCAAATTGCATTATTTGCTATGCCCTTCACAATTTTGTCAGTGTATTGGGCGTGGAAAGGCCGGCCCTTGCTTGCGGGTGGATTCATCGCTTTTGCATTTCTTATTAAAGAGACATTCATTTTCGCACTACCAGCAATTCTTATCTTTTTCCTGTTACGTCGTCAATGGCGAGCAGTAGGAAGTGTCTCAGGTCTAGTTGCAGTATCGCTGATTTTGTATCTGGTTCATACTATCATTGCTCAGCCAACCCCAGATCCATCGATGATGCTGACTGCAAGTTTACCCGAATTCGTTCATAACCTTGGTGCCTTTCTCTGGTTCGGCTTTGGAGTCCTCGCATTTAATGTCTTAGCACCCGTAACCTTTGATGGTTATTATCCGACTAATCCAGTTCCAGCGATTTTGCCTATTCCCATTTTCTACGCCATTTTAGTGTTCCAAATGATTCTGGTCTGGGGTACACTCGGCTGGTGGATAATTAGGCTAATTCAAACCCGCCAGACCCCGCCCATCTCATTTCTTGGCCTTGCTGTTACACTTTGGCTAGTTCCCATTTTCTTTGCAGCCACCACCCATATCAACGATTTTGCGTTATATTGGATGGATTATGCAATCTGGCGATGGTTTGGAGCTTCTTATGTAGGATTCTCCCTTCTTGTTGCCTTAAGTTGGACTGATGTCCGATCCATATTAAAACAACAGTTGACCAGACCATCGCTGAGCAATATCGCTTCACATTAGCACACAGAAACGATTGGGTATTTGATGTGCCTTTTTTTACACCAGCCCTTTAAAAAATAACCAACACCCGTTGTTACCTGTTACTAACGATTCCATATTAGGCAATACTCTTGGCGTTGCCTCTTGGCGGAGGGCGCCGCTTAACCTCCGACGCCCTCGCTCCTTTTCCGATTAGTAACAGCAGCAGATGCCTGGGAAGCATCAGGGGAGAACCGATGACCCTTCCAGCGCTATAGCTTCGGTTGGTGAGGCCTCCAACACTTCTATTTTGGTAATTGCGTTTAGGCTTATTTGGACTTTTTTGGTGATTTTCGAATTTGCCAGATTCTAACCTTCCCATCTGCTGAACCCACTGCAAGCCATCTTCGCGTGGGCGAGACCGCTACGGTATAGACACCTTGTATCGGTAACTCATATTGCCTATCGATTTCACCGGTTCGGAGATTCCACATTCGGACTCCATAATCAATAGCCGCAGCTACTTTTTTGCTGTCAGCTGTAAAGGTTAGATCACTTGCCCGTGATTCTAGGGTAATGGTATGAATGGGATTCCAATTTCGAGTATCCCGGATAATCAGAGTTTCTTCATATCCTATCGATCCAAGTAATTCTCCATTTGGAGAAAAGGTTACGGAGTTGACCGCGGTCTCATGTCCTTTTATTTTTTGAACAAGCTCGCCAGAAGGAAAACTCCACAAGTGAACATCATCACCCAAGCCTCCAGCTACTAGATATTTATCGTCAGGAGAAAAATCAACAGAAGAGATATTTCGTCCAAATTCGGTGAGTGATAGGATTTCTTGACCGGAGGCTAACTCCCAAATCTTTACATAACCATCGTAGGACCCGGAAGCGATGTATTTACCCGATGCTGACACTGCGACAGCCGATACCGTTTTCTTATGTCCACTGAGTGTATGTTCAACTTCTCCGGATGGAAAAACCCAAACCCGAACTGTCGTATCAGTAGAACCTGTAATTAAAAAATCACCTTGCGGCGTTATTGCCAGTGCATTCACGCTATTTGTGTGACCAAAGAAGGTGTGTTGTTGTGTCCATTCTTCTGTAGCCCATGCTTGGACTAGATTATCCATGCCAGACGAAAGGAGCATAGTATTATCGGGTGAAAAAATTACTCCTGAAACATGCCGAGTATGTGCGTCAATTACAATTGGGGGTTCCATGATATTCACCAAATATACCCAGCCAATACTATGAGGGCTATACTCTAGTTTAAACATGGTGTGATATGAATAAAAAACGTCACGTGCAACATCACGGTCTGGGATTTACTGGCTATGGTTGAAAGCCTAAATCTTGATAGAGTGTGATGACGCGTTGTTTCCAAGATTCGAATGTATCAGGAGCTTCGGGAAAGTTCTGGTAAAGAGAAAGCATTTTGCGCATTGCTTCTGACACCTTTTGAATTCGGCGGAGTAGTCCCAGTTTGCGAAGACCACGAAAAAGGCGTCCTGCCTTATCAAGGGCAGATAACTGAATCCCTTCACCCGCGTTCGCTCGCATCAGGTCCTCAGTTGTCAGAATGCGATTATTGATTACATAATCAAATTCATCATTGCCAACTTCCTGAAGAAGATGCCGCATCAAATCCAACGAGGCGATCTTTTGCCCATAATGTTCTCGATTGTACGCAACATTGAATCTCCAAAGACCAGAGGTTGAGACATCGTTTGCTTCAACTGCCTGTTTGATAACTGGAGCTAACACATGTCCTGCCTCAATAGCAGATCCGATGCCGCCACCATGAATGGGATTACACATACAACCACTATCTCCAATGAATGCAATTCCGTTGGTGACGTAACTCCAAAGAGGTCTCCGGATGGGTGCGGCGCCTCCACCCCCATGAATCACCTTTGCATTTTTGAAAATGGAGTTAGTTGTGAGAAAATGCTTATACAGCTCCTTGGGTCGATGACCTTGACCGCCCTGAGTGCCAAGTCCAACGTTAGCAATTCTACCTCCCCGTGGAAAAATCCAGACATAGCCACCAGGGCTATAGCGGTCGTCCATAATAATCCAGCACCGATCAGCTGGTTTGAAGGGCTCTTGAAGTTCGAGAATTTCCCGGTAGCAAACAGCTTGATCCCGAAGTTCAACAGTTTGTTCTATGAGTGGATCATTCAGTTTTCGTCGGAGCGTTGCAGACATACCACTGGCATCAACGGTAACTTTGGCGTAAACTTCGTTTAGGCGGTTTGTCTTCGTGTCTTTGTATTTCACCCCAGTGATGGTACCATTATCAGATAGAGGTTCAAGAACATGGGCGTTATCCTGGATTTTAGCACCCGCCTCTTCTGCGTAACCTAGGAGTCGTTGTCCAAAATGGATGCGATCGATGGTCCACCCGTCACAGGGTTCGCCTTCAACACGTTGGCTGATGGTGATATAGTTCTCCATACTTGGCTGATAGATGTCAATACCATTAATCACATTGCCAAGTTCCTTGCCAGCGGGGTATGGGATGCCCGCATTTTTTAGATGATGTAGCGCGATGCCTTCACCACAGACTTTGTCACCTACACGATTTTTTGGTAACCGTTCTAAGACTAAGACATCTAATCCAAGTTGGGCTGTCTCTTTCGCGAGATGCGCACCAGCAGGTCCAGCTCCAACAACGATTAAGTCATGTTGAGACACAAAGATACCTCCGTGACGTAGTGTTCCTTCCATAGAGGGGGTACTTAAAACCTCACCTGTTTAGTGAAATAGGATGGATTTTGATGGTATCATCACAGGGCACTCGTGCACCAACCGGACATACACAGCTACAACGTGTGCACCACAATTCTGCACTGGGAGAAAGTTGTCGTTGATGGTGTGGACTCGTCAGACAACGTTCTTTGTCGTATTTTCCATCCTCAAGGGCATTAACTGGACACGCGCGAATACAATCATCACAACCTGGACACCAAGGATTTTCTGTGATAATTTTGCTTGGAGGTAACTCTTCGGAAATTGCAATAGCCCGTAGTCGGATTCGTGGACCAAATTCAGGGGTAATTAAAAGATTGTTCTTCCCGATGACTCCAAGACCCGCCAATACTCCAGCTTCTTTGAGATAGATAAATCCGGTGTGCTCCTTCTGAGGTGACGGGCCATAGGGAAGAACCTTAGCTTCAATTTTCCGCTTATACATATCCAATGCTAGTCGATACGAAATTGCTAGAAGAATCTCATCCTCAAAAGCTCGACCTGTTGGTGAACGCCCTACCCCTGTAGTGGGTGGGGCATGAAGCCAGAGATCAAGGAGGGGGTCCACCATTTGGAGACCTAATACGATGACTGTTCGTGCAGAGGATAAAGAAAAGGTCGGACGATTTTCTGGTGGATATCGATTAAAGCGTTCGATCGGAGCAAAACCCACAAGGTCTGCGCCCCATTTAGCAGCATTATCGCGAATTTCTACAGCTAATGAATTTAACATAAGACGCTCCAACCTATGAACTACATCGAGTATATAGATGTTTAACAAAAGAGACTTTTGGAACCATTAGGGAAATCTCAATTACACCTTCTTCTGAATAAAGGCTAAACTGGCAAGAGAAACCAGTTTTAACAAGTTATTTGCAAACGTTATAAACAGATTAGCCTCGGAGCTCAAATGAGCTTCGATAAAATTGGGTCAACATTGACTCGATGATCACTAAACCCAAGTTTTTGGGGAGGAGTCCCTAAGGCAAGGTTCAGGAGCTCGGGGTAATAAAAAACGGGAAGTGGTGTTTTATCTTCAAAGCCGCGTAATGCGAGACGTTGCATTAAATCGAATTGAAGAGTACATGCTGGACAAATGAGTACTAAGGCTTCAGCTCCAGCCCGTTTCATGTTTTCTAACTTTATTCCTGTCATTTT
>JABXGS010000160.1 GCA_016550425.1 archaeon | reverse complement strand
TCACCTATAAATACGCCAACAAAATAGGGGTGTTGCGGCTGCATTTGTTGATAAAGCTCCTTGAGTGCTGGTGAAAGCAAAAAGACTTCATTACGACGGCCTTTTCCAATAACAAGATACTGTCCTTCAAGAAGTTGACTCACTGCTTCTTTTGAGATATACTTAGTCAATCCTTCCCGAATCTGCAAGTCTTCGGCTTCACTAGGCGCAGTGAACCTCAAGCGGCGTCTTTTATCATCTTGCAAATGAAGAAACCCTCCATCTGATGTTTAAACGGATAGAAACGGCGTGCGTTCCTCAACGAGTTATCAACATCAACACCGAAGAATGATGTTAACCCGGGATCCCCGAAAGGTAAGTCGGTTTCGATTACATGTAGGGAACAGTTTTCCAAAGCAAAATCGATGATGGCCTCATTCTCTTCAGGCGCAAACGAACAAGTCGAATAAACCATAATACCCCCCTCCCGTAATAGTTGTGAACCCGCAAGAATCAACTTCTGCTGAACATTCGCCATCGTAACAATATCCTTTGGGGTCCGACTCTGTTTTCGGGAAGGGTCCACTGGAATTAGTCCTTCACCAGTACAAGGGGCATCCAAGAGAACAGCATCCGCCTGAATACCCAGTTCTGCTAACCGTGCAGCATCCATTCGCCGCACGAAACTATTCTCCACCCGCATACGCGAAAGATTCGATCGAAGACTCCGAACTCGATCACGACTAATATCTGTAGCAAGCAAGACGCCCTGGTTCTCCATAAATTGGGCGATGAGTGTGGTTTTCCCTCCAGGCGCCGCACACATATCCACGACCATTTGATCCCTCTTCGGAGTTAAGGTTTCAACCGCCCACATAGACGCCGGACTTTGTAACATATAATGACCCAGCAAATATTCAGGCGTCGCACCTACGGTGAATGGTGATTCGAGCACATGATACGCATACGAAAGTCTCTCGACCGGTGCGAGTTTGAACCCCTTGGACGTCAAGCGTGAAACTTCTTCACGGACAGATATCGCCAGCGTATTCACCCGAATGGTTTTCGGTAACGTAGCGTCATTTCCTCGCAGAAACTGCTCAGTCTCCTCGCCAAACAAGGCAAGGTAGCGCTCGATCATAAAGACCTTGTACCCAAACTCTTTAGCTAATCGTTTGGCTTCTTGTTGGGTCACGCTAACCACACTACCAGACTAGCAACGCGGTAAGGCTTAAGAAGCATCCGCCTCCACTCACTACACAGACAATTTTCCGGTGAACAAGCATGTGTCTCGCAATCCCTGCTCAAGTCATCAGCGTCGAAGATAAAGTTGCCATCGTAGATTTCGGGGGCGTGAAACGCTCCGTCTCAATCGCCCTACTTGAAAAACTAAATCCCGGAGACTATGTCATTGTCCACACCGGCTATGCCATCCAAAAGATGGATCAAAAAGAAGCAGAAGAAAGTCTGGAACTATGGCGAGAAGTCCTCGCCGGCGATCAAGCCCCAGATACTTAGACCCTAATATTCTCTATTCTTTTTAGGGATAAAGAAAAGAAGAAAGGGTTGTCCCCCGGATAGGGAGACAGCCGATGTTTGACGGTTGTTATTTACTCTTCTTCAGCTTCCTCTTCTTCCTCGATTTCTTCAAGGGGAATCGGGGGTGGAGTCGTTAACATAGTCCAACCAATCCAAGCCACAATGAAGAGTACCAGCACAATCGCCAGCCACATCGGAATTGCTATAGCCCAATAGGGTTCCCAGAGGACTGGAACGTATGCCAGTTGTGGAATCAAGCCGAAGATTGGCCACCATGGATGTGAAGATACTGGAACAGCCATCCCTGGGTTCATTGAGTAGTACATGAAGGGATAGATGAGGGCCCAATAGGTGTAAAAGAGTAGAACTAGAATCGCAAAGAGGAGAATGAGGAAACCATAGATTTTATCTCGTGCCATAATTGGTTACCCCTTAATATAGGGAATCTGCGACTGCCTTGATAAGGCTTTGTTCTTAAGTCTTACCCACAAGCAGTTCAAACGTTAGAAAAGCGTAATCAACTTCCAAATAAATACTTATGCTCAGAAACGAATTCATCCCCAGGAAATACGAACCATGAAAGCCCTGATCCTCGCAGGCGGGTATGGCACACGACTACGCCCGTTAACGTGCAGCCGCCCCAAACAACTCCTTCCCTTAACTGATTCTACACTAATCGGGTATATCCTCAATCAATTACGAGAGACAGGGATAAAGGAAGTTGTCTTGGCTACAGGGCAAAATAGCAACTCCCTCCAAAGCGAACTCGGTGATGGCAGCCAACACGGCATCACCCTACACTTTTCACAAGAACCTCATCCACTGGGAACCGCAGGTGCCATCAAATTCGCAGAATCCTACCTTCCTGAGAAAACCCCCTTTTTTGTCCTCAATGGTGATATCGTCTCCAATATTCCCTATCATCATCTGATTCACTATCACCATGAACATCAGGCAATGGCTACCATCGCATTATACCGGGTGGCAGATCCTAGCCGTTATGGCGTCGTCGACATCACCGTAAATGGACTGATTCAACGGTTTGTGGAAAAACCACGTCCTGCACAGGCTCCAAGTAATCTAATCAACGCAGGCTGCTATGTACTCAACCATGCGGTATTAGATCAGATTCCGACCAATCAAGTAGTTTCCCTTGAATACGATGTGTTTCCAGTGCTCTGTCAATCCCACGGCGTATTTGGCTGGGAACATCATGGATTCTGGGTTGA
>JABXGS010000159.1 GCA_016550425.1 archaeon | reverse complement strand
GTGACATCGCCCAGGCTATCCACGAGCATTTTATCTTGACCACGCGGACCCAAAGAGGTGCGAACTGCATCAGCTAGTGCTCGCACAGCCATGATGTTGTTTTCACGAGCATCACGACCTCGGGCGCGTTCAGTTCCTTCTTTAAGTATTAATACCGGCACGCCTTGCATTTGTGCCATGTTAGTTTTCCTCCTGAGTAATTATTGGTTTTTCAAGTAGGATGAACTGCTCCGGCAATCCTTGCACTGACATAAAAAGCTTACGCCATTTCTGGTTCGAGTTTATAATTAATCTATTCTACATTTCGGTGAGTGGAGTATAATCCCAGGCGGTAAATATCGTCTTTAGCAGCTTGACTATTCCCCGAGAGAGAAAGATGGTCTCCATAAGAAATGCCATAAAGAGAATCTCAATCCAAGCTTTCCCAACTATTCCCATTGCAATAATTAGGACGAATTCCGCGGGTATAGGAGTTAGGAAGGGAACGACAAAAACGAAAAGCCAAATTGTAAAGATGCACTCTGGTACATATCCAAGGATCACAGACAGAAATGGACGTTTCAGAGTCCTTTGTGCGATTCCGCTGGTGAATCCAGTCATGGCTTTTCCCGCGGGTAGACCGATAAGCCCGACTATTCCTAGCTGACCCCATATGTAACCAAACGCAATTCCAGGATAGATTCCTACTATAGCGCCAGTTATGGCGCCAAGGATAGCGCCACCTGGAATGGCCACCATAAAAGTTCCAAGATGGCTCAAATCCAGTGAAATCTGAGTAGCACCCAGTTGAACAGTGTTTATTGTTAAAATTGAGACTGCGGTGCCGAGGGCAGCCATGATAGCAACATAAACGATAATTTTTGTACTATACAATTGCGATTTTGCGTTAATTGCCACCGTGATGCCTCCATGGAGTAGGCGCATTGAAATGTCCAGATATATAAGAGTAGCTACTCGTTTTTGAGTAGAACCGTACCTTGGTTGTGGAGAAAGCTATTTCTGATTCGGGTTTACGAACAGTGGTGAGGTTGATTCAGTGTCCAACTTTCGTCATTCATTCCTCCCCACCGTTGGCAAGCAAGAGGCAGAAATGCTTGCAACTCTGGGGATAAAGCACATCCATGAGTTATTCGAGGATATTCCATCAAAGTTTCAATTGAAAGAACGGTTGAAAATTCCTGATTGCTTATCTGAAAGTGAAGTCAGCATCAAGATCTCTGAAGCACTTTCGCAGAACTGGAATCCAGAGCATGGCATCACTTTTTTGGGAGGCGGGGTTTGGCCCCATCTTATTCCTGAAGCGGTTAAAGCAGTAGTGAATCGTACAGAGTTTCTAACGGCATACACACCTTATCAGGCTGAAATTAGCCAAGGTATGTTACAGGCCCTTTTTGAGTATCAGAGTCTGATGGCTGAGCTTGTAGATCTTCCGATTGTTAATGCATCGATGTATGACTGGGCGAGTGCTTTAGGAGAAGCAGCGCTATTAGCGAGTCGGGTTACCAATCGAAATCGATTTCTTATTCCCCAACTTGTGTCACCTAATCGCCAAGCCGTTTTACAGACCTATGCTAAGCCTGCAAATATACAGATTGAGAGTATCAGTTATGATCAGCGGACAGGGCAACTAAATCTTGAGCAGTTGAAAGAGTTGCTTAAAACTAACACCGCCGGTGTGTATTTTGAAAATCCTGGATATCACGGCGTTTTACAGGATGATGTTGACGCAATAGCTGATATTGTGCATGATGCTGGAGCCCTGCTGGTGGTTGGTGTCGATCCGATCTCGCTGGGAGTGATTCGACCCCCTGGCAATTATGATGCAGACCTTGTTATTGGAGAAGGACAGCCTCTGGGAAGCTCCATGAATATGGGTGGTCCGTTATTAGGGATTTTTGCTAGCAAAGATGAACGGAAGATTTTACGTCAGCTTCCAGGTCGCATTATTGGTCTAACGACGACTCAGAGCGGGAGCGAAAGGGGGTTTGTTATGACTATTCAAGCACGTGAACAGCATATTCGAAGAGAAAAGGCTACCTCGAACATTTGTTCTAACCAGGCGCATTCTGCAATTACAGCAGCAGTCTATCTTTCATTACTAGGACCGCAAGGCATGGTTGAACTTGGAAAGAAAATCCTACAACTAGGCAAATATGCTACCAAACAACTTAACGCAGTTGAAGGAATTAAAGCCCCCTATTTTGAGTCCCCACATTTCAAAGAATTTATCGTATCAATTGAAATCAGTTCCGGAAATCAAACTGGCGGGATTCGAGCTGTTTTGGAACGCATTCACCAGTGTGGCATACTCGCAGGTGTCCCTCTAGATCAGAGCTTTCCTGACCTTGGACAATCGGCACTTGTGTGTGTTACCGAAACGCATAGTCAGGAAGCTATAGACCAACTGGCACTTGCATTTCAACAAGTAATGGAGGGTGAATAATGAAGTTTCATCAAGCAAAATGGGATGAACCACTCATCTTCGATCGAACTCGATCGGGAACAATTGGTTATTCGCTTCCTCAACACAGTAAAGCAATCAAAAATACGCTTCCTAATCCCACCTCATCCATTCCCGAAGCCCTTCGTCGTAAAGATCCTCCAGCCTTACCTGAATTATCAGAGCCTGAAGTTGTCCAGCATTTTGTTCGACTATCACAAATGAACTATTGCGTTGACTTGGGTCTTTACCCGCTTGGCAGTTGTACAATGAAGTATAACCCAGCATTGAATGAAGCGATTATCAAAAACCCTTCCTTTTCGCAATCCCATCCGAGTCAAGATTGTTCTACGCTGCAAGGCATTCTTCGTATTTTATTTGAATTACAACAATGGCTTTCTGAGATTACGGGGATGGATCAACATTCCTTACAGCCTTCAGCAGGAGCCCAAGGAGAATTGGCAGGGGTTCTAATTATTCGCGCCTATCATGAGGATCACGGCGAACTTCAAACTCGACGCCAAATTCTTATTCCTGATTCAGCCCATGGGACAAATCCTGCAAGTGCGGCAATGGCTGGTTTTGACGTTGTCGTTGTTCCTTCAAACAAACAGGGACAGGTTGATATTCAGGCCTTGAAAAGCGCAGTCTCGGAGCAAACGGCGGGGTTGATGTTAACAAACCCCAACACACTTGGATTATTTGAGCAGAAGATTGAAACAATTGCCGCGGTTATCCACAAAGCGGGTGGATTACTGTATTATGATGGTGCTAACCTGAACGCAAACCTTGGACGAGTTCGCCCAGGTGATATGGGATTTGATATCATCCACACCAACCTACACAAGACTTTTGCCACGCCTCATGGAGGAGGTGGTCCTGGTGCGGGACCGGTTGGGGTCAAACAACATCTTGCACAATATCTTCCCGTGCCCGTCATCTCTTTTGATGGCAAGCAGTATTATTCAGACATTGACCGACCGAAATCAATTGGTCGTCTACATGGATTCTACGGGAACATCGCGGTTTTGCTAAAAGCCTATGCATATATCATGAGAATGGGTTGGCAGGGGCTACATGCTGTTTCAGAATATGCAGTATTGAATGCAAATTACCTAATGAAACGCATTGAGGGCACCAAAGGTTACAGCATTCCCTTCGCCCCGGGTGTATGGCGAAAACATGAGGTTGTTATAAGTGCAAAACCGCTTGAACGTGATACAGGTGTCAACGCACGAGATGTTGCCAAAGCGCTCCTCGACCGAGGTTTACATGCTCCAACCTTTTATTTTCCAGCAATAGTTGAGGAAGCTCTAATGATTGAACCTACAGAGACCTTTAGTAAAGCAGAGTTGGATCGTTTTGTTGACGCATTGCAGGAAATTGCTCAACTAGCTTATTCTGATCCTTCGCGTATTACTGAGGCTCCGAAGAATACGACTATTGAACGTTTGGATGAGGTTAAAGCCGCTCATCCACGCACAATGACTTTATCGTGGAAGATGCTGCGACAGCATGATTAACTAAACAGATCTGGATTTTTATTCGGCAAAGGCGTTTTCAATGAATGCTGCAGATTAGCTGAATAAACAACGGCTTAAAAGTTCACGGTCAGTTCCGATACATGAATTCTTTTAGAATCTGTTTGGTCATGCTTTGGGGAGTATACGCTTTCTACGGGGAATGATGAAGGGTACTGCTTCTCGGTACATACCATACGTATCGCCAAAGCGTCGTAGCAGCTCAAATTCCTCATAACCCAGCAAGGCGAGTTGAAGGGATGTAAAGAGAACGGCAATGATAAGAAAGGGGACTAAGTCAAACATCAACGCTAATGCTGGGTTCATAAGAATTAAGCCCAATGTCTGGGGATGACGGCAATAAGAATATGCTCCCACGGTCACAAGAGTTGAAGTACGCCGACTGAGCCCTATCTCACCACCTTGTGTCCGATCCCGACCCAGAGATGTCACCCCCCATACGATGAACATAATCGCAAGTAGGAGCAGAATCGTTCCCACTAATAGCTCGAGAAATCTCCATGGGTTCAATAGACTAGCCCCAGGAAGCAATTGCCATGGAATCTGTGGGAGATACGCTGTCAATAGAATAGCGATAATGACTATCACTAAGTAGAGGATATTTGGTAAAATGATAATTCTTGCTTGTCCCTTTGATATATGCCGAATTGATTCAGCCATGCAGGGTCCTCCGATATATTTGTCTTAGGTATCTAGACACCTTACTTATCAGTGATATCTGCAACGAGTAAATTAATCCCTACAATAAATATACCTTCAGTCGATTATTCACGAATGATCAGCTCTCAAAGTATCCAAACCCTGTCGAGGAATCTCCCTATGGACAACCGTTCTAAAGCTGCAGAACTAATCCGAACCGCAAAACACCTGGTCGCCCTTACAGGCGCTGGTATTTCCAAGGAATCCAATGTCCCTACCTTCCGAGGTAAAGATGGTCTCTGGAAACGCTATAATGTCATGAACCTTGCCACCCCGCAGGCTTTCAACAGAAATCTCGCTCTCGTTTGGGAATGGTATACCTGGCGTCAAAATCTTATCGCGCATCGTGAACCTAATCCCGCTCATTACACTCTAGCGAAATAGGAAAAAAATCACATTCTCAAATCGCTAATTACCCAAAACGTTGACGGGCTCCACCGAAAAGCAGACTCAACCAAGGTACTTGAAGTCCACGGTAATATCTGGATGGTTAGCAGGTTTGGTTGATTAATTAAAAGAAGCGCGTCTATCCACGCTTCTTTCGACCTGAGCGCTTCGGTGCAATTAATCCTACCTTTTGACCTGGAGGTGCGGTTCGTGATACTGAACTAGGACCGCCAGGACGTTGTTTGTTGCCACCGCCATGTGGGTGGCTAACGGCGTTCATTGC
>JABXGS010000158.1 GCA_016550425.1 archaeon | reverse complement strand
TATTGCTCGATGAACCTTTCATCGGGCAAGACTATCGAAATGTCCATAATCTGATGACAGTTGTTCGGAAAGAAGTAGCTCAAGGAACTGCTGTTCTCCTGGCAACCCATGATACCGCAATTGCTAAACAATATTGTCACCGCCTTCTTTTCCTCTTCGAAGGGCGCCTTCTACTTGATGCTCCAATAAAACAAGGTCTAGAATACATGGCGCAAGTCGAAGCCACAGCCGATTGGCAGGAATCGCAAATCACAGAGGAGGTATCTTAAAGTGAAAATGCGAACCTCTTCTTTCGGGTATCTACAGCGAAAGTCATTTGTTCATCGACTCAATCCGTTAACAAAATTCCTTATACTGATTTTACTTGTTATACTAACAGTAACCTTAGTCTCTGATATTGTATCCCTGTGTATCTTTGGCTTCATACTCCTTGCGTATGTTGGTTCAGGGATTAGCTTTCGATATGCGTTTAGTCGGCTTCGACGACTTCTGACATTCATTCTGTTAATTGCTTTGGTTCAAATTCTCTTCACACCTTATGGTATCATCCTCTTCCATCTAATACCTCAACTAGCCCCTGGCTTTGGTCCATTTTTTCCTATAACTATTGCAGGAATAGCAAATGCAATCAACCTTGCCTTCCGACTCATCAATATCGTCCTCGCTAGTGCGCTGTTCGTAGCATGCACAGATCCGAGCCGATTTGCTGCAGCTCTCACCTCGCTTCGCATTCCGTACCGATATGGCTATACACTCGTGCTTGCTCTTCGCTTGGTTCCACTCTTTGATGAAGAATCGAATACAGTCCAAGCTGCTCAGCAAGCAAGGGGAATCCCCGTTGATCAAGGTGTAATTCGAGGGTTTTTCCGTCGAATACGGTATACCTTCATGCCCCTACTGTTTTCAGCGTTAGGTCGAGTCGATGCGTTCACCCTCGCCATGGACGGTCGAGGTTTTGGGTATGCGCCCACTCGAACCTATCTGCGCTTTCCTACTTTTGGTATCAAAGACTGGGCTATTACTATCACGAGTATGTTTTTGACAGTGTTTTTCCTATGGTATTTCCTCTTTGTGACGCCGTTACCCGTTTTTCTTGGATAAATAAAATCTTAGGAAGAATACGCATCTGTTTAGACTTCGGGTTTGAAAGCTTCCACTTTTGCGCTGGCGACATATCCTGCCCCGGATTCTTCAATAACCCGGACGCTTGTAAATCCAGCTTGGTGAATAAGTGCAAGATATTCGGCTTCAGGAATCGCCCCTGCAACACAGCCGGTGTATGAGTGAATAGATTCACGAACCTCTTTAGGTAGCGGTCTGACAATTACCATATCAGAGACCATCAATCGCCCCCCAGGGCGAAGAACACGAAATGCCTCACGAAACACCTTCGCCTTATCAGGAGCTAGATTAATCACACAATTGCTAATGACGACATCAACGGATCCATCATCCACAGGGAGTTGCTCGATTTCTCCCAAACGGAATTCTGTGTTTCTCACCTTAATGATATCCGCATTTTCCTTAGCTTTTTGTACCATTTCTGGAGTCATGTCGACACCAATTACTTTCCCGGATTCTCCAACCGCTTCTGCAGCCATAAATGCATCAAGACCAGCACCAGATCCAAGATCCAAAACAATTTCGCCTTCCTGCAAACTGGCTAGGGCTACTGGATTTCCACAGCCAGCGTACGCATCGGTTAAGGAGTCAGGAAGTTTATCTACTGGATACCCAAAGAACTTTGCTCGATTCTGACGTGGAGACCATGAGCTTCCGCTGTCACAACAACTCTTCTCGGTGCAACAACCTTTCGAAGCAGAGGCTAATGCAGCGTACGCTCGCTTGACTTCCTCTTTGATTTCTTCGTCACTCATTTTGCTGACTGCTTTTTCCTGCGGCAAAGAACATCACCTACTAAAGTTTCAGTGAACGGGATTCACCCTATTTAAATTAATTTCATTTGTTTGGCGAATCGTTTAAGAATTAGACCAAGGTCATCAATAGATGGTGACGAATTTGGGCAAAGCGGATAGTGTCTTTGAGATAATCGGTCCGATTATGATTGGGCCATCCAGTTCTCATACTGCTGCGGCAGTACGGATTGGACTCATTAGTCAGGCAATTCTTGGTGAAGAAGTGCAGAAGGCAATAATCCAACTGCACGGCTCATATGCGTTAACCGGAAAAGGACATGGTACTGATAAAGCGCTCATCGCAGGATTATTAGGTTTTGATGCCGCAGATGAGCGAATCAAAGACTCGCTTCAAATCGCCAAAGATATCGGAATGGCTGTTAAATTCCAAAAAGTCGATCTCGGAGACGAATATCCCCCCAACACGGTTCGACTCCTTATTGAGGGACCAAGTAAATCTCACTTCGAAATCACCGCGGTCTCCGTAGGCGGTGGAAACATAGGTGTGATTGAAATCAACGGGTTACCTATTCGGCTATCTGGTGAATATCACACACTGATTTCGATTCATAGTGACCGACCAGGAATTGTCGCAAAAGCCACAGCCATTATTGCCCGACACAAGGTGAATATCTCAACCATGTTCGTCACACGCCAACGCCGAGGTGGGCTAGCGGCAATGGCTGTGGAAATGGATCAACCCCTCCCTCCGGAAGCTATAGAAGAATTATCGTCTGAGGCTCAAATTGTCCGCCTTATTCCTCCGATTTACTAATTGAAAGATGTGATAATGTATGAACTATGATTCAATGAAGCAACTCATCAAACTCGCTGGACGTGAAAAGAAACGTATTGGCGAAATTGTACTCGCAGTGGAAGCAGAACAAGAGGCTGAATCTGAAGACACTATTCGGGGTCAAATGGTAATCTCTTGGGAAGTGATGAAGCAATCTCTTGAGAGGGGGGTCACCGAAGATATTCGCTCTGTTAGCGGATTAAGTGGAGGGGATGGAAAATTATTCTTTTTACGAAAACCTAAATTTCTCAGTTCTGGTATATCCAAGGCTGTTGCTTGGGCATTAGGCATAGCCGAAGTCAACGCCTCCATGGGACGCATTGTCGCCTGTCCCACTGCGGGTAGTTGTGGCATTGTTCCTGCGGCGATGATGTTCGCCAAAGACCATCTTCACGTGGATGAAGAAGCTATCATTACAGCCCTTTTCACTGCAGCAGGAATCGGAATCGTGTGTTCCATCAATGCTTCGATTTCAGGTGCTGAAGGAGGCTGCCAAGCTGAGTGTGGAGTTGCTGCAGCAATGGCTGCTGGCGCGCTTACTGAATTGGCCGGTGGTAGCCCCACCATGATAGGACATGCTGTGGCACTCTGCTTAAGCAACATGCTCGGACTTGTATGCGATCCAGTTGCTGGACTAGTCGAAGTGCCTTGTGTTCTTCGTAATGCAGGAGCATTAATGCAAGCCTTCCTCGCGGCTGAGTTAGCTCTCGCAGGCATAATAAGCCGAATTCCAGTTGATGAGGTTATTGACGCAATGCGTGAAGTCGGTGAAGCCCTCCCAGAAAGTCTCCGAGAGACTGCACTTGGTGGCCTCGCAAATACACCTACGGGAAATAAGTATCGCAAGAAAGTGGGCTAACCATTCCTTCCATGAACCTAATCGAGAAGGGGAATGACGCAGATAAACACCAAGGGGGTTTTGCCTGTATTTCGATATCCGTGTTTTTCATGAGGCGGAACATAAAGAAACATATCTGCTTCAATTGGAACCTCCTGCTCCGGAGTAAAAGCTACTCCTTGACCAAAGAGAATGTAAATTTCATGATCTGCCTCGTGACCATGAAGGGGAATTTCTCCACCAGGTTGCACTTCAAATCGGCGCATCGCAAATGTCTGTGCTCCATGTTCACGATTAATCAACCAACGAATAGTTGTACCAGTTGAACCATACTGAGTTACTTCTTCTTCTTGGCGTTCATCAAATTGACCAACAATCATACTTTTATCACCAAATCTTGAAGACTTAAATACGCATTCTTATACGGTGAATCTCACCGTAAACCTGGTGTATTAAAAGTCAACTCATGAGCTACGAGAACACTTAATTGGTCGCAGAACCACGCATACAATTACAACTGAAATAAAAAGAAACCTGGCGGGACGGATAATGACGAGGAAGGACCTAGTAAAGCAGACTCTCCTCTCACTTTTACAAGAGGCTGAACCCGCCGTCACTGATGATGCCCTGTTTCTTGGGAAAATGAAAATTCATTGCACCGAATCAGGATACGCTAATGTACAAATAAGCCGCCCTCTTGATATCGAATATATCAAACAATTTTTTCAAGGCATGGATGTTTACGCCGAATCCAACCAAGCCAGCGTCATTGTAAAAAAGAATTCCAACGTCTTTCTCTATGCTGAAACCAACGATAATCAACGCATCGCCTTCGGTCCAGTCATGGATTATGAACTTCTCGTTCTTGTTTTCAAATATATCCGACAAGTCATGACTCGAAATGCCTAACTTGCCAAAGAGTCATTCTTCATTCTCAACTTCAAGACGAAACCCTTTAGGATACAATTGAGACAACGATATTCTCTCAACCAACCCTGATGATCCCATAGCAATAACTTCGAGATTTGGTGCAAATTCAAAGAGCACACTCCGACAAATGCCACAAGGCATCACTGGTTCTTTGTTATCCGTCACTATGGCGATTTTTACAAACCGTCGAACCCCGTGACACACCGCAGAAAATACTGCTGTACGTTCTGCACACACTGTTGCCCCAAATGTCGCGTTTTCCACATTACAACCTGTGAACACCTGGCCATTCTCAGTCAGAAGGGCTGCTCCAACTGCAAACTGCGAATACGGAGCATACGCGTGGTTCTGCGCGGCTCGGGCTTTTTCAATAAGTTCTTCATCACTCAGCTGCATGGTTCAACTCCTCTACCACTCAACATTGTCTAAGCCGATATTCCTAGTAAGGCTGTATAAGAGCTCGTCGGTTGTCAACAACCACGAGGGTCATATCAAAGTCCAGCGTATTACCCACAATATAAATAAGCTTTTAGACGCCCTCATTCCTCTAAAAATCCTATAAATCGGCTTAAACGCCTAAGTACAACCAAGAAAGCTCCTGTTTGCTATTTTGGACAATTTAGCGAAAACCATCGCCCCTTTCCCAAATCCAAGGGTTTAAATAGCTTCTTTGAAGCGAATAAAATGAGGATGGCATCAGGAAGTGTTTAAAACGACAGCTGCGGAGTCCGGTACGGTCACAACCGTTAACCGTTCGACAACCAAGGCTATCACTTGTCCAGCCTGTGGACAACTCAACCTCATTAAGAGCAAACACTACTACTGGCTTTTATCCAAAGAAAAACAGGCACGCTGCCGTCACTGCGGGCGATCCTTCCGTCTCTAGTTACTGATTAAGTGGCGTTAGTTCTTCTTTTCCGCCTACCTGTCACACTTAAGTGCTAAAAACACTGTACCTGTTTTCGCTTAAACTCCAATCAAGCTTCTTTGATTAGGGGCGTACTTCAATGAATGCAGAAAAAAGGAAGTTTAGCTGGGTTACGATTTTTCTCATTGGTCTCGGATTCTTTACAACGGCAATAAGCTGGTCTCTCTTCAATTCTTATGTGCCAATCTTTCTCCAAACCTCAATTTTAAGTGCTCTTCCAACGTTCCCCTTTGTGGTCGCATTGGCTGGGTTTTTCATGGGGATTGACAATCTCGTGGCAATCATCATGCATCCACTCATGGGTGGACGGTCTGATAAGACTTGGAACCGCTTTGGACGACGCATGCCATATCTTATCGTTGGTATTCCACTCGCTGCTGGGTTTTTTGTTGGGTTACCAATAGCTGCTACTGTTCCAGGGATGCTGGGTCTTTTGTCACTTGTGATTCTCATTCTAGGCTTCGATATCTCCATGGCAATATACCGGGCACCCACCGTGGCGATGATGCCTGATTTTACACCTTCCGAAAAGCGAAGTCCGGCCAACGGTGTCATTAACCTGATGGGAGGCATTGGATCAATATTTGCCTTTGTTGTAGGCTCGATCCTCTACGGGATAAATCCACTTCTGGCATTCGGTGTCACAGCGCTCATCATGATTCTTGCACTAGTTGTGTTGGTTCTTGCGATTCGTGAGCCGAAAATCCCTCTAGAAGTGGAAAAGGTTGACCAACCGCTTCGAGAGGCATTTCGTGAAGCCATCAGCGATCGCTCGATTATCAGTATATTAGTCGCCATCTTTGCATGGTTTATTGCCTTCTATACTTTGGAAACGTGGTTTACCTCGTACGGTGTGTTCACCCTGTTGTGGCCAGAAAATATTGCAGCTCTTGCCATGACTCTGTTTGCCTTGGTGTTTGTGATCTTCGCCATTCCAGGCGGATTGATTGCCGTAAAATTTGGCCGCCGACGCACGATCATGACAGGACTCATTGGGATGATCATAGCACTGGTCATCGTTTCGTTCATGCGAGATTTCATCACAGTTCTTCTCAGCCTGGGATTAGCCGGATTCTTCTGGTCCTTTGTCAACGTTAATAGTATTGTAATGTTGTGGGAGGTTAGCCGGAAGAAACAAGGTGCCTACACCGGTATTTACTACGTTTCCAGCCAGTTCGCCGCAGCCCTTGGTCCCATCGCGTTTGGTCTACTCGCTGATATTCTAGTGCTGTCCTTTGGATTTACCCTCGCCACGAAATGGCTCCTTCTCTGGCCCTTTGCCATTGTTTTCCTCATCATAGCACTTGTTGCGATGATTTTCGTCCAACATGGCGAAGCCGGTGAGGAAGCGGAAATGTCTGAAAAGGAATAATCCAACCATCGAGGTGCTCATTGCACCTCTCTTCTTCTTTTTTGTCTCAGCAGCAAGTAGGAGATAGTTTTATCTAATTGCTCAGGGTCAGTTGAGACACTTGGAATCTCTGGAGCGCCATTTATGGAAGAAATCCTTGATCAGGTGACTACATACCTGAAAACGATGAACCTCACCTATGAAATAAAACCTGTTGAAGGTCAAGTTCACCGTATTATTGTCCCCTATACGGCTCAAGATAAGAAACTGAAGTTTAATGTTATCATTGATGTATCCGGTCAGTTCTTGCGGTTTTGGGTTCTCATCATGCTAGCCGATCGAGTGTCAGATGAAAAAAAACGTGAAGAATTATATCAGGCACTCTTAGTAGCAAATGGCGAACTCGCTGAGGTCAAATACTTCATCACAAAAAAAGGCGATGTAGGGATAGTCGGTCATGAAGGCGTGAAGGTTCTCACGGTAGATAGTTTTCGTGAAGAATTCCGGGCAATTCCCTACGGAATCATCTATTTTCTAACTGTTATCGCTAAGAAGCTGAATCTCACACTTACCATTCCTACAAAGGAAGAACTCTCCTTCTATTCCTAATAGGAACCAAAACCAGAGAAACAAGAAACTTTTTCTAAATCCTCCCCTTGAAGGATTGCAATCAACAGAGGTCAATAGCATGACAACCACAATGGAAACCATTGAAAGTTACTTAAAACAAATGAATCTCACATACAAGGTCATTCCCACTGAAGACCGCATCATCCTTCCTTACAATATCGATGAACGTCGATTTCTCCTTATTGTTGATCGCAGTGATAAATGGGTCCGGTTTTTCATCATTATCGTGGAGGCCGATGCCTTGAAAGAAGTCAATAGATCAAAACTCTACCAAAGTCTACTCGAAGCGAACGGACAACTTGCTGAGATTAAGTATTTCCTCACCGATCAAGGTGCTGTCGGAGTTATTGGACATGAAGGGATTGCTTCCCTAAGCTTTGAAGGATTTCAGGAAGAGTATAATGCACTTCCCTATGCAGTCTCATACTTCATTGCAAATATTGCCTCGAAGCTCAAAATAAAAGTTCGAGGCATCGAAGAATAAAACCGTTAACACTCAGCCTTACTGACTATGAAAGGTTGGCAACGGGGCTAACGCCATGACAATTAAAGCACTACTCATTGACTTTGATAACACACTAGTCCTCTTCAATGAGGACCAGTTTCTCGTCTCTTATGCCAAACTGGCTCATCCCTATTACAAAGACCTATTTGATGAATCCACGTTCTTCCAAAAACTCCTCCAATCAACTCTCCACATGATACACAATGATGGAAGCCAAACGAATGTTGAGGCGTTTACAAAGCACTTCAT
>JABXGS010000157.1 GCA_016550425.1 archaeon | reverse complement strand
TGGTTCGGTCCCGGAGGGGCGGAGAAGAAGCCATCCATCATCGAAGACCACCTTAACTCCATCTTTGGTGATTACCTTCGCTTTAGGGAAATGCTGTTTCACCATGCTTAAAGCATGTGCAGTGACCTGCTCTTTGAGTTTGTTCGGGCAGCCAATTGCTCGTTTTAGTTGCGTGTACTTGGGGAATTCGTCGATAATGGCACTCAACGGTTTTTGGGTTTTTGCGAGATACTCCATTAGGCGCACAGTACCAAGTCCACTATCCGAAAGATAGTTGATTCGAGGATAGATGATTTTCCCCGATTCCTCAAACGTGAAAAGGGCATTGTACTTCTTGGCTGCAGCAACCATCGCTGGCGGTCCAACTCGGCTGTATACGACTCGTGCTTTAAATTGTCCAACAATATCTTCAACAAGATTACTCGAGTTGATGGGCGTCACAATGGTGCCACCCCCTTCACGAATCAGTTCGATTTGGGCTAGGAGTGTCCCAGATACATCACCCATTAAGGCGCGACCTTTATCATCAATGAAAAACGCTCGATCAGCATCCCCATCAGTAGCGACGCCAAAATCGGCATTCTTCTCTTTTACTAATTGGGCTGCCTCATCAAGCAATTTGACTCGAAGATTCGGTGAACGACCGGGAAACTTTGAATCGCGTTCGATGTTCACCCCAATAACTTCACATTGGAGTTGTTTCAACATATCAAGTAACCAAGGAATTGCGGTGCCATTAGCTGCATCAACAACGACCCGGAACTTCCGCTGCTGAATCAGGTTTCTATCTACTTGTTCTAGAACTTTTCTAACCCAGAAGGAGCCCACGTCGGTGATATAGCGGATTTGCCCATGAAACTGCCAAGGGATCGGGACAACTTTAGCCATGTTGATCTTTTCGATTTTTTCCTCAAGCTCTAAAGGAACAGGAGCCCCATCGGTTCCAAGAACTTCAATTCCTGACATGTTTGCCGGAATATGGCTGCCAGTGACTAGTATTGCCCCAGCTAAATCACAATTACGGGTATACAGGCTTACAGCGGGAGTGATTACTTCACCTCCATAATAGGCGTCAGATCCGCCAGCCATTAATCCACTACATATGGCCTTGGCGAGGAGGGGACTACTGGTTCGGTTGTCATGGCAGACTAGGATTGGTTGTTGGTTGAACACAGTAGCAACACTATATCCGATTTGCCAGGCAATCTCAGCATTGAGTTCTTCTGGCACACATCCACGAATACCACTCGTACCAAAATGCGGACTCCACGCCATATTGATGCCTCTGGGAATTGGTTGCCCATAAATCATTAGTCAAACCTTTTATACCCCTTTTTATAGGCTGGTTTTTTCTGCAATGCACAAAGCAAAGAAGTTAAATTCGCAGACTACTTATTGAGATTAGGATGCGGGTCGTTAAGTCTGCGGATTCCCTTGGGAGTTCTCCGTCAATGGATGAAGACAATCTTGCTGCAATCATACGTGAGTTTGGACGATCCATGCGCGAGGTAACCGGAGGTTTAGACGATGCAATGAACCGATGGGAATCAGCCCATCGAAGTTCACTCCGCCCCATTCGAGTAATCCTTGGCGCCCTATCCAAAATCAATTATCTTCGCAACATCGAGGATCTTGGAAAACTGAATTCTTTTGATGGAATTGTTGATCGAGCTATAACTAAGAACATGGGGCTACTCGATAAAGTCCTTCCCAAGGTTTTAGCCTTAGCATCCGATTTTGAAAGCTCGATCCGGAAAATGCGCCTAATGGAAAAGCGCGTCTCTGAGCTCCAACGGCGAGGAGCCAGCCTCTTAAGAGAAGAAGGAAATGATGAGCCCCGAGTCCGTCAACTAGTTGAAAATGTTGATGCCTTATGTGGAAAACTCCGAGTCATTGTCTGCATGTATGAGGATGAATATCTCTTCCGAATGAAGACCATCCGAAACATTGAGGAACTCTTGGACCCGAAGGAGCTCTACACGAATCTTCTACTTTGGACGATGGAGCCGTATCTTGAATCTGAACGAATCGAGACGATTCGTCGAGAAATTGGAACCCACATCGAAGAAACACGATCCTTAGTGTCTCGGCAAAACGTTCCTACCAATATGTTCTAAGGGCATCAAGCCTAGCGTTGTATAGCCTACACATTAATACGCGTACAAGTAGTTTTGAGGTGTACAAGAGGACCTGCTATTGACTCGATTATTTGGCACCCAAGGATTTCGTGGAAAAGTCAATCTGGACTTGACCTCAGCTATGGCACATGATATCGGACTCACTCTTGCAGGATATCTGGGAACCCCAAACACCATCGGTTTGGGATGGGATACCCGGCAGTCTAGCGAAATGCTAGGATTTGCATTTAGTACAGGCTTGATGGCAGGTGGCTGCAACGTCTACCTATTTGGCTTGGTTCCAACACCCCTGTTATCCTATGCCATTCCTCAGCTTGAACTGAACGGTGGTGTCATGATTACTGCAAGTCATAACCCCCCCGAATATAATGGCATCAAATTATGGGATTCCGATGGCGCTTCGTTTACATCAAACATGGAACTAGAAATCGAAAGCCAATACCTAGCAGGGAAGAAAAGTATAACAACCTGGCAACACTGTGGACGACTTGAACCTGCTGATGATTTTCGACTTCAATATATTGAGAACTTACTAGAACAAATTGATTCGAAGGCAATCTCTCAACAAGAATTTCGAATAGCCGCCGATTGTGGCGGGGGTGCTGCCGCCATGGTAACGCCGGTCATTCTGAACGCCGTTGGGACAGAAAACGAATTACTGTTTTGTGAACCGGATGGATTATTCAAAAACCGATTACCCGAACCAAAGGAGAGTAACCTCACCAGGCTAATTACATGTGTAAAGGAAAACAACCTGGACCTGGGAATGGCATGGGATGGGGACGCGGACCGCATCATTTTCGTCACGGATCAGGGTCGGTATTTACCTGGTGACAGAGGGTTTGCGCTGGCAGTATATCAAACCCTTCGAGATCTTCAAGAAAAACCTAAACGTGTTGTCACACAAGTTGCGACCAGTGATGTAATCTACGATGTTGCAGACGAAATGGATGCTGAAGTGATTGAAACCAAAGTGGGCGAGCCATATATTGTATCTGAAATGAAGAAGGCTAATGCAGTGATTGGAGGCGAGGAAAACGGGGGAGTGGTCTATCGAGGCTGGTCATGGACCCGGGAGGGAATGCTAACCGCCCTTAAGATTCTTGAACTCCTCGCGACGGAGAACAAATCACTGGAGGAAATCGACCGCAAATTTCCTGCTTATTTCCAAGTAAAGGATGAAATACCATGTTCCAATCAGCAAAAGGATCTTCTACTTTCTCAAGTTCGAAATGCAATACCCGCTAATGCCCAGGTAAATGCCATCGATGGAGTGAAACTGCGTTATTCAGATGGTTGGGTTCTTCTCCGCCCCTCCGGAACCGAATCACTATTCCGGGTTTTCGCAGAGGCTAACACTAAAACCCGAGCTCAAGCATTAGCTACCCAAGGACTGAAAATAGTGAAAAAGGCCATTCAAGAACTAAAAGAGTAGATGCGGATGCGATTACTAATCTTTCATGGAAACCTTGCATACAAAGCCACGGAAGCAGTAAAAATCAGTATACGAGATGAAGCAACAGAAGGAGAATGGAAAGACTTTGAGAATTGCCTGACTGTATTCTGTGCAATTGAAGCTTCTGATGAGGGACGATTATCAGAAATTGTAAAGAAAGCTGCGGAAGAAATCAAACTTGTAGCAGACCGAGTAAAAGTGATGAACATCGTGTTGTATCCCCACGCACACATCTTCCCCAGAAAACTCGCAAAACCAAAATTCGCGATACGTTTACTCCAAAGCCTCACCATAGCCCTTCAGGATCAAGGCTTCTCAGTCCATCAGACACCCTTTGGCTGGTATAAGGCGTTTCGGCTCGAATGCTTCGGCCACCCCCTCGCCGAGTCAGGCCGCAGTATTGATTGACTGGCGTGTGTTAGCACAAAGTTTTTGAAGTAAGGTGGCATGCTCCACTCAGGTGATCGTGGACTTGGCTGAATTAGCAGCTAACAGCGACCACCGTGAATATTCGAGATGATTGTATATTGCCATCGAAACGGAAAAGTGGTGGTCGAACAAAGGGTTCGACCGGTCGTGGAGCCACAGTTCAGTGTAGCCAGTGTGGCAAAGTAGTACCACGTGATAAAGCGAAGAAAAGAACTACACGTGCTTCTTTTGTGGACCCGCAGATGGCGCGGGAGCTTCGTCGTTCAGGCACCTTCATTCCTGCTCGTCGTGTAACCAAGTGGTATTGCGTTAGCTGTGCTGTTCACCGAGGTGTGGTTACTATTCGAAGTCGAAAAGACCGCAAAGGATGAAAGGTGACTAGTTGATAGGCAGGAGTTAATCCGCCAGGGACTACTAGCGGATGGAGGGGTGTTTTCTGAATCTGTCTTTTGTAGTTGATGCGTTACGAACACGAACCTCCGATGAATTTCTTATTCGTGATGTCCCTGGAACTAGTGGCCGACTCGATGTTGTCTGCCGAATCCTTCTCTCTTCATATCGAACCGTTCCAAAGCTAGCTCCCTCTATTCAGGTTAACGCAGTATTGGGAGGTCCGCCAAATCCGCCCCTTCGAATTTGTGTTAACTTTGGTAATGCAAATCACTTTCCTGAAAGTGAATTAGAATGTGCCATAATTCTGAAAGAGATATTGCATCATTATCGAACAAAAGGCGCTGGCCAAAGCCCTCAATGGCCCCAGTTTTCGATATACCCGCAGAGCTTCAAAGAAACCTTAGAGGCCGTTATTGCTGATAAAAAACAAATTCTCTATCTGGTTGAATCTGGAAAACCGCTTCAAGAAGTAAAGTTGAATTTGAACCAACCACTTGTCCTCATTCTTGGAGATGATCAGGGGCTTTCTGGTGATCACGAAAAATGCCTCTATTCGTATCCAATACAAGAGGTTAGTATCGGAACGCGAAGCCTTTTGGGAAGTCACGTAATTAGTTTATTTCTACGTGAATTAATGAGTCGTTACAAATCGAAATGAAGCTATGGGATTCTGGTGATTATGACAGATAACGTTGAATTTCTTCAAGCTCTTAAGAAATATTCGAATCATGCTACGAAAGCGATGAGACGGCTAATTACTCGTACAACAAAAGAGAATCTTTGGTTGTATGTTCTTACTCTTTTGGAAGAGCGGGATTACTTTGCTTATGAATTACAGGGAGCAATAAAAGACCACTACGGAGTAGAAATTGCATCTGTAACGGCCTATGTATTGTTGTATAAGCTGCAACGTGATGGTCTCGTTGAATTAAGTGGAGAACGTAAAGAAGGACGCAGACCAACCCGGAAATATTATCGGATTACAGATAGTGGTCGACTTACTTTGGAGCAGGCTAGGGAGTATCTTGTGCTTCTGGTGAAGACTCTGAATCCATCTTAGACAATGCACGATATGCCGCGATTGTTCGTTGAATGACAGTAATATGTGCAAGAATCGCTACTAGGATAATACCATAGGCTATCCAATTATCAATGCCATAAAAGAGGGGCGGTGTGAATAGGATGCCTAGAATTGTCAGATACTGAAGTAAGGTTACTACCATAATGATGATTAGGCGTTCAGGGCGTTCAGCCAGTCCAATTCCTAATTGAGTGACTCCTGCGGCTTCTGCTCGTGCTCGAGCATAACTCACAAGTAAGCTTCCAATGATGGCAATGATGCCCCAGATTGTGGAGACCCAGCCTCCAAGGATAATCCCGAATAACACTATTGCATCACTATATCGATCACAGATACTGTCTAGCACACCACCGAATGGAGAGGTTTTTCCTGTAGCTCTGGCAACTGCGCCATCAAGAGCATCCACAAACCCAGATAATAGAAGGAGAAGGAGGGCTAGTGCCAATTGCTGCTGAAAATACATCCAAGCGGCTATGGTCGCAACCACGGGTCCTAGAAGTGTCAAGGCATTGGGGGGAACTTTAGATTTTGCGACAACCCGTGCGATCGGCGCAAACACGCGTTTGAATTGCTCCTTGATACGACCAATTACCACTGAGACCACACTCTTCGAGAGATGAGACCCTTGTAATCAGGTGCCTATTAAGATTCTGCGCATCAGTAGATTACTCGAAACACTGAAAAGCGTGTTCTTCAAAGAAAGCGTATTGGAAGTAATGGACTTTCATCTTTTCTGGGAGCCCGTGACACCGTTATGCAAGAGGAACTTCATGAAGTTGAGTATCAACCCATCCCTGTCCGCGACCTATTAGTGGAAATGAAAGACCTGAGTGAATTAATGATTGACCTCGCTTATTCCGCGGTCATGTTCAATGACCGAGACCTTGCTGAAGAAGTCATGGACATGGAAGAGCGTGTTGATTATCTAAGCTATCTACTACTCATGAATGCATCGTTAGCTGTGCGAGATAAAAAAGACGCCGAACAGATTGTAAGTGTCATGAAAACAGCTTCAGCCGCCAATAAGGTAAGTGACGCCGCAGCAGATATCGCAGGACTTGTTCTACATGAAATTGGTATCCCAGGAATACTGTGGCTAGCAGTGAGTCAGGCTGATGAGATTGTAGGTCGAGCAACTATCCTAAAAAACTCAATGCTTGTGAGTAAGACACTAGCGGACATTAACCTTGAGGAAGAAATCGGAGCAGATATCATAGCGATTCAGCGAAAAAGAAGCTGGACAATTAATCCACCTGAATCCTTTGAATTGTACAAAGGTGATCGAGTTATTGCTCGAGGTTCTGCGGATAGTATAAAGAAACTCCAGAGGTTGGCTGCCGGTGAGCTTGAAGAGATTGCTTAAGACACCCACAGGAGAAGAAACACCAGAAGAACGCATCCTAGCGATGCTAATTCAAATGAAAGACACCTCGGAGCTTCTCATCAACCTAGCATACACCGCCTTACTGACCAACAACAAGGATATTGCTGAAGATATTTTTGAATTGGAAGAAAAATTTGACAGTTTTCACACCGAGTTCGAACTTGAAGTCTTACGATTAGAATTAGAAGAAGGCGAAGAAAAACGCCGTTTGGGTCTCATCCGCCTAGGTGTTGCCGCAGAAAACCTTGCCGACGCCGCTGCTCAAATGGCTGAAATTGTCCTTCGTGGTGTTGATGTCCACCCACTCATGCGTCTTGCATTAAAAGACGCTGATGAACGAGTAAGTCGCCAAATCGTTGACCCGAGCTCGCTTCTCGCGAATAAAACACTAGGCCAACTCCGGTTAGAAGACCATGGCACACGCATCTTCGCTGTTAAACGCAATAATAATTGGACCTATGATCCGCGAGGACGATTTAAACTACTCCCCGGTGACATCATTTATGCAGGTGGATATAAGGAAGCGGTTGAAAAACTCGAAGAAGCCGCACAGGGGAAAATCCAAGAACTATAATCTCTGCCAACTTTTTCTAATGCAACGTGGAAAGCCAAAACTTACATATATTTGACCGCCCGTCTCAGAGAAACTGAGGCGAAATAAAATGGCAGAACAACGTGACCTCATCATAGTTGGGTGTGGACCAGCGGGGATGACTGCAGGATTATATGCTGCACGAATGGGCTTGAAAGCCGTAATTTTAGAAGCAGGAATCTGTGGTGGTCGCATGATGAACGCGTGGGAAATCGAAAACTATCCAGGTTTTGAAAAAATCAGTGGCGGCGACCTCACCATGAAGATGAAAACCCAAGCTCAAAACGCAGGAGCAGAAATCCGTGAAATGACTCCTGTTGAGGAGTTCAAGTTCTCGAAATCGACCAAAATTGTTGTCACTGGGGAAGGTGAAGAGTTTCATGCGCCTGCCGTCATTCTAGCGATGGGCGCTTGTGATGCCGAACTTGGGGTTCCCGGTGAATCAGAGTATCATGGTCGCGGAATTAGTTATTGCGCAACCTGTGATGGTCCATTATATCGTGGAAAAACCGTCTTTGTGATCGGCGGAGGCAATACTGCAGCCATGGATGCCCTCTTTCTGGCAAACATCGTAGGGAAGGTGTATCTAGTACATCGCCGCGATAAACTCCGAGCTGAGCAAACCTATGCTGACCGCCTCATTGCTCTCCCCAATGTGGAAATCTTATGGGATACCATATTAACTGAAATCTTAGGTGAGGACGGAGTCACTGGTGTCAAATTACACAACAAAAAGACAAAGAAGGATTTTACCATGGATGCCGATGGTGTATTCATCGCTGTCGGATGCACCCCCAACAGTTCCTTCTGTGAACCAGTCGGGGTCAACTTGGATGAGAAAGGCAATATCACAACCGATGCCCATCAACAGACCAATATGCCCGGTGTGTATGCCGTTGGTGATATCACCGGAGAACCACGGCAAATCGTTCGAGCTTGTGGTGATGCAGTAAAAGCAGTCACCCATTGGTTAACAGTGAGACCTGTAGAATAATTGCCACTGACCACAAGGTTTTAAGGTATATTTTGCCGTGAACGTCCGTACACCTGAATTCGGAGGACCATTGCTTGCGAAGGTTATCTAGCACTCTAATTCTTGGGTTATTCATCCTCATCATGGCTAGCCCAATGACTGCCATGGCAGCGCCAACACGCCAAGATGCAATAGTTATTTTCTCAGTATCCTGTTTGGACCACTCTGGCGGTGCCGTTCAACACCCGGGCGCCACTGTCCCAACTATGTCAAACACCTTTGCCATTGCCAATATTTTAGATACTCTTGACGCTTGGATTGGTGCAGATTTACTCCTGCCTGACCGCCTTCTTATCGAAAATATGACTGCATGGGTTGGCAGCCTCTTTATCAATGAAACAGACACCGATCCTAACTATGGTGGGTTCCTTCCGTACTCGAGTTATCCGAATGCCACTTTAACTGCCAGTGCCTTTGCAGTACAAGCACTTGAACGACTGAATCGAACACAAAGCATCGACTCAACGATTCTAGTAAACTTTACTATTGACCTTCAACGCACAAATGCTACATTGTACCCAGATACAGTTGGCGGATTTACTGAAAATATCCAAATCAACACGGCAACTGTCTCCGCAACCTTTGCTGCTATTCAAATTCTAGAGATCTATAACGCCATCTCACAAATGAACACTTCATTAGCAGTAAGCTGGCTTAATTCCAGTCAACTCCTGTCGAATCCCGCCTCCCCTAGTTATGGAGGATTCGCCAATGGTCGGAATAGCACCAACGCAGATTTACAAACTACCTATATGGCCTTACAATCCCTTGAAATTCTGGGAGCACTCTCTACTATTAACCAAACTGCAGCAATTGAGTACATACTTCTCCATTATCGCGAAGACACAAACTATCCTCAGTTTTTTGGTGGATTTAGCAACACACCAGACAATCCTGTAGCAACCCATTTGGCGACGTTCTATGCCGTCGCTGGTTTGCAAATTCTTGATGCTAGTAGCCAGATAACTGCTGAAGATGTCACAGGATGGGTTCTGAGCACACAGACTCTAGACGGGGGATTTGCTGACATTGCCGGTGCTTCAGGCTTTGCTTCTCAATCGAATTTCGCGGTATCAACGCTAGCCTTACTAGATCAACTTGACACTCTACTTGTTCCCATTGGTCCGGATCTTTTCATATTTCCGTGGTGGATTGTCGCAATAGCAGTTGTTGTCATTATCCTGGTCCTTTGCATTATTATCGCTCGTCGGGCAGAATGGTTCTAATCCCTAAGAAGCCCCTGTTCTAGCAAAGGTCTTTGTGTTGTAGTGGAGGGAAGGTTTTTTAGTAGTAGGGCGTTGAGTCCTTTCCGAGGCGACAAAAGTGAGTGCGTGGTCAATACTGACTGCTGTTCGTGAGAATCCTGAGATTCTTCGAAAATCTCAGCAACGGCGTGGATTAAATACCACCATCGTTGATGAGGCTATGCAATTGGATGAGGCTTGGCGAAAAACGCGAACTGAACTAGCTGAACTCCAGCAAGAGCGAAATCAGGTGGCTAAAGAGATTGGTAAAACCAAAGATAAGACCAAACGAGAAGCCCTGATCAAGAAATCAAAGATGCTCTCAGAGAAAGTATCCCAAGGTGAACAGCAGCTAGCGACCCTCGAAACTCAAAGGATGGAGGCATTACGAGGCATCGCGAATATCGTCCACGAGTCAGTGCCTGATGGCATGGACGAGACCAAAGCGCAGCCTATCAAGTACATCGGGAAACCCCACGTATGGAAGGATCATGTAAATCAATTCCTTGATGCTGCACAGGGATTGAAGGTTGAATACGAGACCACCGATAGGCTATCAAAGAGCCATTATGACATTTCAGAGGAAATTGGACTCATCGATACCACCCGAGCCGCGAAGGTAGCGGGATCACGATTCTATTACCTCATGGATGATATTGTCTGGTTGGATCTTGCTCTGGCTCTTTATGCACTTGATAATATCACAAAACATGGGTTCACACCCATCATCCCACCTAATATGCTCAATTACGCAGCCTATAGCGGTGTCATAGACATTGGCGCTTTTGAAGATTCACTCTACAAGCTCGAAGACCAAGACCTCTATTTGATTGCAACCTCTGAACATCCGATAGCTGCCCAATACATGAATGAAGTACTTGAAATCGACGAACTGCCCCTCCAATTTGCCGGTTATAGTCCCTGCTATCGCAAAGAAGCCGGTGCCCACGGAAAGGACACAAAAGGTATCTTCCGAGTCCATCAATTCTCTAAGGTGGAAATGTTTGTCTTCTGTCTCCCCGAGCATTCTTGGACCTGGATTGACAAAATGATAGCCATCGAAGAAGAAATTTGGAGACCCTTAGGCATACCCTTCAGAATCGTGATATTACCCAGTGGCGATTTCAGCCGCGTAGCCGCAAAGACTTATGACCTTGAACTCTGGATGCCCTCACAAGGCCGCTATCGGGAATTTGTATCTTGTAGTAATTGCACGGATTACCAAAGCTACCGGCTAAATACCCGTTACGCAGAAACCAGAGGCCATCCCACCAAAGGGTTCGTCCATACACTTAACTCTACGGTCATTGCTACTACACGATCCATCACTGCTATTCTGGAAAATAACATGCAAGAGGATGGACGGATCTTAATACCTAAACCACTTCAAGCCTACTTGAAGCCCATCGAATCAGCCCCTGACAAGTACATCATTCCAGCACATCTGAAAAAGAAATAAACACCTGAAAGTGAGTGGTGTTTACCTTAAATTGACGTATCCGGTAGGGATTAATGTCCACTAAATATTTGGAGTAATCCCTCACTTCCCAGAAAAGAATTATTAACACAGAGAAGTAAGTAACATGACCGTCGGGGTTGGTGACCTGCGTGCCCAGAGAATTAGTGATGCTCCGCGTCGTTGACACCGGTGAAACCGTTCAAATCACCGATGGTGCTCCGGCGAAGACCCATATGAAAGAAGATGAAGTTCTCATTATCATTGACGATGAGGAACGCCTAATTTGGATTTGGAAAGGAACAAAAGCACCCGTTCGCCGGAAATTCATTGCAGCTCGTCGAGCGTCAGGAATCCGGGACCAGCGCGGTCTGGTTTACAAGATCCTCTCAGAGGATGAGGGACAAGAAGGCGCAAAATTTCTAGAATCTATGGGGCTACCGTTGTCTACAAAACCTGATGAGGGCATGAAAGAAGCCCCCCCTGCAGCGCCACCGATGCCTAGAGAGCCAGCAGGACCAGTGTCTGAATCGCCACGACCTGCACCTGTTCAGGAAGCCAAACCAGCTGATTACAGGGAAGCGGTGGTTTCAGCCACACGGAAACCGGAACGCCAACCTGTGCAAGTTCCACGACCACCTTCTGAAATCATTGAACAGGTCGAGAAATTAGAACCAATTCCAGGATTCCGACGTGAATTTGTTTTAATTGGTTATGATGCATTTGGGATAACCGAAGAATCAACTAGCGTGTTAGGTAAAACTACTAAGACGCAAAAACTCCAGCGGATTGATACACTTCCAGAAGGCACAGTATTTGCCCAAGGTTATACTCCCCGAGTTGTCATCAAGGACGGACAAGTCTTAGCCATCGAGTTCCTCAAGCACCTGGAAGAGGAGGAATACCTTCATGAAAAAGAGGCCATGAAGGAGGAAATGGCTCGTCAAATAACTGAACTAATCGAAGCATCTCGGAGTGAAAAGGGTCGTCAAAAATCATAAGAAAAGCGAGGGAATACGATGCAGCAATTTGCGATGAGCGAAGAAGAAGCTAAACAATTGGCTATGTATTTACGCGAAATCACTTTGTATACAGAACTCGAAACACTGGCAGTTGTCACAAAAGCAGGTCGACGAGTCGCTTTTAGCTCAACTAAAGGCGTTGATATTGATCCGGACTTACTCTCTGCTATTTCTGCCGTGCTACTACAAACTGGAATTGAAGCCGTTCAAAAACTGGCCTTCGAACCCTTATTCGAACTTATTGTGCGTGGTGAGAAAGGTATCATCGTGGTGACAGATGCTGGACCCCTTGTGCTTATCGGTGCAGGGGTGAAAATCGAATCCCTTGGCCACGTTGTATCAGTTTTCCGACACTTCGGACGCGAGATTGCTGCTCTCTTTGCTAAAAAGTGAGGGTTTTTTCAAGGACCGTCCCTAAGGATGAGGGATGACGCTATTTCAATTCATCACGCTATGTGATAATCTAAAACGGGTCCTTCGAACAGGTTGGCTTCTCCGAGGGATTCCCCCTTCTCAAGCTGAAAATGTTGCCGCCCATTTGCATACGACGGCAATATTAGCATTTCTTCTTGCACAACAGCTTGATGAACCCGCGGACCTTCAACAAGTACTGCTAATGGCACTGATCCATGATATTCCGGAGGTAGAAATTGGAGACATTCCGATGAGTGCACAGCGAGCTGATCCGGGAATCCGAGAAGCAAAAATGAAGGCTGAGAATAACGTAATGAAGAAAATCCTGAATTTCCTTCCTGAAGAGCTTCAGACCGAAATGGTTGCAGCATGGTCATCATATACTCAGGGGACATCCGTAGAAGCACGGGTAGTTGAGGTTGCTGATCGATTAGCTACAACATTGCATGCAGCACAACTCATTAAATCTGGATATCCAGTTGAGCTTTTTCAGGAATTTATTAACCATGCTTCAACAACAGTGACTAAACTCAAAATACCACAAGCAGAAAGTGTCATTGCGGAACTGCAAAAAACATTCTCTAAATAGTTTCAGATAGGTTAGCAAATTCGGAAGAAACGTTTAAGTCACGTATTAACTGAGAAACCGCAGGAGTAGATGAAAATTACACCAAAAGCATCTGATCGTGGAATCCTTCAACGAACGCATTATTCTAGCGAGTTAAATCCAAAGATGGCAGGACACGAAATTACAATAGCGGGGTGGGTACAACGCATTCGTCGGTTGGGTAAAATTAGCTTCCTCTTAGTGCGTGATCGTGAGGGAATCACACAGTGTACACTACCACATGCAAAATCACCTCCAGAACTCTTGGGAATCTTGGACCAGCTTGATAATGAATTCGCTGTCGTTGTAAAAGGCAAAGTGAAAGCTGAAAAGCAGGCTCAGCGTGGCGTCGAAATCACTCCCAAGCAAATTATACTAATTAACTCGGCTCCTGCAACCCTTCCTCTGGACACGTCAGGAAAAGTTGAAGCAGACATTGGCACGCGATTCGATAATCGGGTCATGGATTTACGACGAATAGAAGCACAACAGCTGTTCAAGATCCAACATTTCACGGTTTCTCGAATGCGACAGTTCCTTGAAGACCACGGATTCCGGGAAATCCATACACCCAAAATCGTCGCTACCGCAACCGAAGGCGGAGCAGACCTCTTTGAAGTAAAGTATTTCGAAAAGAAAGCCTTTCTGGCCCAAAGCCCCCAATTTTACAAACAACTCAGCCTCGTTGCAGGCTTTGACCGCGTCTACGAAGTTGCCCCTGTTTATCGTGCAGAGAAACATAACACGCCGCGTCACTTGAACGAGTATACAAGCTTCGATTATGAAATGGCGTGGATACAAGATGAAGAAGAGGTCATGCGCCTTGAAGAAGAAATGCTTGTATCGGCTTTCAAGGCTGTGAAGAAAGCATGTTCAGAGGAACTCAAAGAACTTGGGGCAGAGATTCATATACCTAAAATTCCGATTCAACGCATTGAAGTTCGAGAAGCCCTTGAGATTCTCCGTAGTGAAGGACTTGATTTACCTCCGGATTCAGATATTCCTAGCGAGGGAGAGGAAAAATTGCATCAGCGTATAAAACAAGAAACGGGTGAAGAATTCTTCTTTCTTACTCGATACCCCACCAGTATTCGACCATTCTATACAATGCCTTTGGAAAGTGATCCTGCACTCACTCGTGGATTCGATCTGATCTATCGAGGGATGGAGGTAACTACGGGAAGCCAACGGATTCATGAGTATGACATGTTGATCCAAAAACTGACGAATGCCGGATTAAATCCGAAAACTTTTGCATTTTATGTAGAACCCTTCAAATACGGAGCTCCTCCCCATGGAGGACTTGCAATTGGAATCGAACGATTAACAATGCAAATGCTCGGCTATTCCAATATTCGAGAAGCGGTCCTCTTTCCTCGAGACCGAACCAGGTTAGTGCCTTAAGCAGGTTCACCAGAGGACCAAATCCTCAGATTCAGTTTGAAGAGGTAAGTTCAAGAGGATAACTATACACTGAATAGATAGGTGAACGCGATGTCCAAACCCAGTGACCAGATGAGCGCATATTTCCAGAAAAAAGGCGAAAACCTCGAAGAACTTGCAGACCACCACGCATCCATTGGCGAAGTCTCACAAGCCAAAGAACTCTATGGTCAGGCACGCTCAATGTATGAAAGGTTGGGCAACCAGGAACTCATATCACGTGTCGAGGAGAAATTAGGAGCTCTCAAGTAAGTTCTTCTCAAGCTAGCTGCAGTTAGAATCAGAAAATTGTAATAAAACGAGTCGCAGGCTCACTTCGAAGGCATACAGCAACGTGGTCATTGTTGAGTTGTAAGAAGCGTTGTTCGTGTTCGGTAAGTTGTTGTAATAGAGGAGAGGGTTCTACATCAATGCTGCTTGTGAGAATGAAATTACAAGTGTGTGCCATTGAATGTAGTAAAGTTGAATTCTGGTTTTCAAAGATTACGAAAGGCGTGTTGCTAGTCGTGTATCTTGCTGATAACCATTCGAGAATTTGGGGAGCAATTTCTGGGGTGTTGACGAGGAACAAAGCAGGAAGTGTCTCCGATTGATGAGCGAGGAGTTTTAGTAGTAGCAAGTTAATGCTAAAGGTGGCATTGGGAGTATCATTGCCTGAGATGATTGTGGGGAGATGTTGGATGCGCGTTAGGGATAGATTGTCATAGTTAGCATCTAATAGATTGTGCGGCAGGGCGCTGAGTAATCGACGGATTTCATGATAGGGGGCATTATAGTGTTCATAGAAGGGAAGAGTATTCTGAAGATACTGGAGCGTTGGTGGTGATGCCATCAAAATAGTTCGCCAGATGATGACATGTAGAAGGTTTCGTGCTGTAGGTGTTAATGGTCCATACCTTTCGAAGAGCTGGATGAGAATACTGATTTGCTGGGACGGATTCCGCCCATTCGCTAGGCTTAGTGCATCAAAGGTTATCGCCTCTGCTTCCAAGTCGATATGCCAGAGTGGGCATTCACAGACTTGCTCTTCAAGACCCTCTGAAGGAGACCCTTTAATGACCAGGACCGGTATCCGGTGGTCATCACAGAGTTGAATGAGGAGGTTGAAGTAAATATCATGAGCCCGAGGTCCTACGACTAGGAGGTTGCTAAGGTCTTGGAGGGTTAATGAGAAAGGGTGAGTTTGATGGTCTTGGATCATGTACCCCAATTGGAGGAGCCCATGGTTGACGTGGGTTTCAGAGTCGAAAAAAGAGTTATCGTCCGACAAGCCGTTTCCCTTTAATCTAAGCGGGTTCCAGTCCTTTTTTAGATATTTGTGATTATCTGTTTGAATAGACAGACACTCTGCAGAGAGGTCATTGAAAGTATTCGCTAGGGCACCCTCCTTTCGCCGTTTTCTATATAAGGCAGAAGCGTTAAAGCTCATTTCATCGGCGAGCTGTTTCCCATGAAACTGAAACCATTCATCACCATTATTCGGCCAGCTAATCCGCTCTTTGGGAGCCTCACTGCAATAATTGGTGTTCTCACCACCAACTTCTTCATTATCACAAATTTTGGATTGATACGGTGGACATTACCTGAGCTCTTTATTGTACTCATCCTGACTGCCCTCACCTACATCTTCTTAGCTGCTGCAGGGAACGTCATCAATGATATCTACGATTTAGAAGTTGATAAGGTAAATCGTCCGGATCGCCCTCTACCCAGTGGACAGATTAGTTTGCAACAGGCAAAAATCTGGACCGTGATTCTTATTTTGTTGTCCCTGCTATTTTCCTTTCTCACTGTGCCATACTCTTTCATTGGCATATGGACCGTTTTGATCGCGGCACTCTTTGCCCTCGTAGGATTATTATATGCCGCAAAAGGCAAAGTTATGGGGATTTGGGGAAACTTTACAGTCGCTATCAGCTTCGCCTTTGGGCTCTTTTATGGAGCACTCGTCACTTACCTGTTTATTCCTCTTGTCATCTTTGTCTATTTCATCACCGCTGCAAGCGTGTTACAGGGTCGGGAGATTATCAAAGGTATCGAAGACATTGAAGGTGACGCGCTACGAGATGTTCAAACCATTGCACGAAAATATGGAATACGAAAAGCCGCTATTCTGGCAGCACTCTGTAATTTCATCGGAATCGTTGGTTTCTGGTTACCATGGCTTGCCAATATTTTGGGTTGGAATTGGACAGGTCTCCTCTACCTGATCTTGTTAATTCCTGGTTCAATATGTGTTGCTATATCAGCCATATTGATTCTCCGAAATCCAGAAGGTAATTCAGCGCGGGCCAGTTTCTTTGACAAAATTGGCGCTTATCTAGGATTAGTTAATTTTCTACTAGGGTCTATCTTCATAATTATCTGAAAGGAGAGAAAAGAAGGCTGCGAATAGCTGCCACAAGTGATATTCACTGGCCCCAATATCAGGGATTGTTTATCAAATCGTTACGAC
>JABXGS010000025.1 GCA_016550425.1 archaeon | reverse complement strand
TTCAATTGGGCGATTAATTTTGCCCTACGATCTCTTGTTTTATCACGATCCGTGAGGGAGCGTTTGAATTCGGTGTTTCTCGTTTCACCATTCGCTAGCAGTTGTTTGAGATCGAAATTCGGTGTCACGCGCTTTTCACACACACAATTTGCTACTTTCTACTCCAATTAGTCTAGTTGTCCGAATATCAGCCTTTTGTATTACTCCCTAGTTTGAGGAGGGTAAGAACCCCTCATTTTGCAGATATGGAATCACCGGAACTAGTGTTGGAAATACTGCGATAGCGCCTTCTGCAAGCAGCTCTTTTTCAGATAGCAGTTTTGATTGACGTGCAATGCAAGGTATCTTTAACTTCTTGGCCGTCATGATATCGATGGTTGAATCACCAATGAATAGTGTCTGGACGGAGGTTTTCTGGAATTGGTTTAAAATTAGTTCTAATCCCTCTGTAGCTGGTTTCATGTGAGGTGCTTCATCACGGGTGATCATTTTATCGACATAAGGTTTCAAATTATGTTTTTCTAAAAGATACTCGGCTACTTGTCGATTATCATTGGTCAAGATGGCGATTTTGATCTGGTGATGATGGAGATGCTGTAATGTGTCTAAGGCTCCTGGCACTAATTGAGTTTTTTTAGCACCTTCCCATTCATATTTCACAGCTTCAGAATATACTTCATCCCGTAATCTGCTAATTTCAACTGGGCTAAGTCCCCTCTCACCAGCATATGCAAAGGCACTCCGGAGTAGATCTTGGGTGCTATTCATGGGGAGAACCTCTGTTGGAAAGCCATGATTCCTAAGAAGGTCTCGAATCGCATTACGCATGGCTTGAAAATTAATTTCAGCTGTAACTAAGGTGCCATCTAGGTCAAATATGATTAATTCAATTACCATGGTAATGTTGCTCCACTCTGCAGAGTACTGCTTATTCGTTAAAGTGCTGTGAAGCTTTTGACAGTCTTTTTATCCAATCCTCTAACAACGGCAACAAGGAGATTGATCGTCTTTTCAATATCCTCCAAATTAAGAATTCCCACGTGGCTATGGATATGCCGGGTTGGTACTCCGATAACTAGACTGGGACAACCAGTCCTATCTAGGTGAATGACCCCAGCGTCTGTTCCACCGCCGTACATCTGAGATAGCTGATATGGGATTTTTTCTTTTTTCGCAGTGTTGATAACAAATTCGAGTAGTGGTTGATTAGGGATCATTGATCGATCCATAGTACAAATCGCGGGGCCTTCTCCAAGTTTTGTTGCGGCTTGTTCTGGTTTAATTCCAGGCATGTCTCCAGCAAGATCTACTTCCAAAGCAAATCCAACATCAGGTTCAATGAGATGTGCTGTTGTTCGTGCTCCACGGAGACCGACCTCTTCTTGCACAGTCGCAGCTCCGACAACAGTGTTTGGATGATTGATGTCTTCTTTCTTTAGTTGGTAAATGACTTCCATTGCAATGAATGCACCAAGTCGGTCATCGAATGCCTTGGCTGCTGCTAATTTGCCGTTCCGAATTAGTTGAAATGATGAATCGGGTATAATGGGGTCTCCGACCTGAATTCCCATCTCCTTGACATCATCTTTTGAAGATGCACCAACGTCGATGAACATATCTTTGAGTTCAACGACCTTTTTACGTTCATCTGGAGAGAGAATGTGGGGTGGTTTAGCTCCAAACACACCGAAAATGCGATCGTTGTTTCGTGTTCGAATTATCACTTTTTGGGCTAGCACAACTTGGCTCCACCAACCGCCCAATGGGTTAACTTTGAGGAAGCCATCCTTTGTAATTCCAGAAACAATGAAACCTACTTCATCTACATGCCCTGCGAGAAGGATACGCGGTTTATCTGCCGTTCCCTTTTTGATGAATTGAACACTACCGAGCTTATCGATGGTAATCTCATCTGCGATTGGGCGCATTGCCTTCGCAACGAGGGTAGAGGCTTCACGTTCAAAGCCACTCGGTCCAAAGGCATCAACAAGGGATTGTAATAGTTTGGTTCGTCGTGAATTCATAATAATGCACCTGCCACGAATTCACCTGATGAACTAGATAAGCTTTTTTCAGCATCACCATTTCTCTGAGCTACGGCTTTTTCAAGAAGAAACAAGTTTATCCCACATGAGTGGACAATTCAGATGTAACGGAGTGTTCAAGATGACCTTAACAGTCGAAGAGTTAGTCAAGTTCATCGATCATACTCGGCTAAAGCCAGAGACGAAACAGGCTAAAATCAAAGAGCTCTGTGAAGAAGCCCTCGCATACGAGTTCGCCTCAGTGTGTATTAATCCCGTTCACACTGCATATGCCGCTGAGTTATTACAGGATTCATCAGTGGCTGTGTGTATTGTCGTTGGTTTTCCTCTAGGCGCCACACTATCCGAAGTAAAAGCCTTTGAGACCAAGGAAGCCATATCCAAAGGCGCGCAGGAAATTGATATGGTTATCAATATCGGAGCTTTGAAAGAAAAAAACTACAACTTGGTTCGGTCCGATATTGAGGGGGTTGTTAGTGCGGCTGATGGCGCTGTTGTAAAAGTAATCCTTGAAACTGGCTTCTTAATCGATGATGAAAAACGAGAAGCTTGCTTAATCTGTAAGGAGGCAGGAGCTCATTTTGTGAAGACATCGACGGGTTTTGGACCTATGGGGGCTACTCCGTATGACGTTCGATTAATGCGAGAAACAGTGGGACAAAAAATGGGAGTGAAGGCCGCAGGTGGAATTCGGTCTTTCAAGGACGCTTTGCGAATGATTGATGCTGGGGCAAATCGCCTCGGAACAAGTTCGGGTGTGGCTATCGTTGAAGGCTTTCGATGGGCAGGGTATAGTGATTCCTTCCTCGAAGCGGATAAACCCTGTTGGACTTGTCCAAGCCGACAAGCAAGTCTAGCCAAACAGCCTAAGGAAGTATATCTCTGGTATAAGCAGCGTTGCATCACCTGTCCGCATCGAGATCAGAATATATTCAATGATTAGGTGGATGTCAAATGTCTACAGAAAAAAGTGAAGTGTTTGCGGATTCCAAGTTACTGTGGATTTCTCTCACTACTAAGAAAGTCAAAGAACAAGCTGTTTCTAAAGAGCTTCTTTCACAATATTTAGGTGGTCGTGGACTTGGAGTGAAACTGGTGTATGATCATGTTAATCCCTCTATTTCTCCGCTCTCCCCAGAGAATCTGATTGTGTTTGCGGTTGGTCCATTAACCGGGACCTCAGCTCCAACAGCTGGGCGGTTTGCAGTTATCACGAAATCGCCATTAACTGGTACGATATTAGATTCAAATTGTGGTGGTCATTTTGGTCCGCAGCTTCGTAAAGCGGGATTTCTTGGCTTGGTTTTGGAAGGAAAGGCCTCCTCGCCTATCTATGTGTGGATTAATAATGGTGCTGTTGAATTTCCATCTGCAAAAGGAATTTGGGGAAAGGAAGTAAGTGCAACCACAGAACATCTACTTGAGGAAACCGATAGTAAAGCCCAAGTAGCCTGTATTGGACCTGCTGGCGAGAATCAGGTTAAGCTAGCCGCAATTATAAATGACCGACATCGGGCAGCAGGTCGAGGCGGGGTTGGAGCTGTTTTAGGATCAAAAAATGTGAAAGCGGTTGTAGTTCGTGGCACTCATTCTGTTTCGGTTATAAATTCCGAGCACCTAGATCAAGTTGTAACCCGCGTCCGTAGATTAATCAAAAAGGATTCCGTTACAAACAAATCTCTTCCTGTTTATGGTACTGCCGTCTTAGTCAACCTCATTAACGAGTATGGAATGCTACCTACGCACAATTTCCAAGAAGGTAC
>JABXGS010000156.1 GCA_016550425.1 archaeon | reverse complement strand
TGTTTATAAAAACTTGAACGATAGGGGCCAAAACGTTCTTGACTTGCAATATCCCAGATGATGAGTCGGGCAACCTTTTCTTCTAATTCAATGATTTTATAGGCAAAATCGACACCAATCGACGCCTTGTATTCACGTTCAAACCGGTTTTCAACATATTTCAGAATGATGCTGGTTTTTCCTACTGCTGGGTCACCGACAAGAAGTATCTTGAACTCATAATAGGGTTGTTTGGCCATTTTTTCCACACCTAATTCTAATTGTACGATATTCTCTTTCTTATTAAATTAATAGTAACAGATAATCTTTCCTGACGTCTCTAAAGGATTGCTGCACATTTTAAGAAAGGCTTTGTTCCGAGATCTGATTAGTTTGAGGGCTCGTCCTCAGTCAGGTCTACTTTCCAGCTTTTGGTCCGGAAGAAATCATAGAAACTCGCTTCCACAACAGTAAGTTCAATCGGGGTTAGCTTTCGTTCTCGTAATGCCTGTATCAAGTCAGACATACGTTCGTGTGGGTTTTCAACGAAAACTTTGAGGCTTCCACGTCCTGATCGAATCGCAGTTTCTACGAAAGGCACTTCTTCGACCTGGCGGATAGCATCTTCGGAGAGTCGGTTAAATGTGATTTCGATTGCTTCACCCCGGCCTGTGAGCGATTGAATCAGTTCATCTGGATGCCCTTGAAGCGAGATTTGACCCTTTTCTAAGAGGACAACACGGCTACAATATTCGACGACTTCTAAGTCATGTGATATGAGTACCATCGAGGTTCCAAAGTGATAATTGAGTTGCTTTAGGTAGTTAAGGAGCTCATGACGCAGATGAGCGTCAAGACCAGTTGTTGGTTCATCAAGCAAGAGTATTGGGGGTTGATGAATGAGGCCCACACAAATGGAAACGCGTTTTCGCTCACCTCCGCTTAAGAATTTGACAGGTTTATGCATCAAATCTTCATCGAAGCCAAGGATATCTAATAGCTCGATGGCCCGTCGTTTTATCTCTGCTCCTTCAAGCCCATACATCCGACCAAAGAAGTGAGCATTTTCTAGCGCGGAGAAGGGAAAATACAAACTCTGGTCTTCATGTTGCGGGACATATCCGGTCGCATAATGGATCGCTGTTGCTTCCTTTTTCACATCATATCCTGCAATTCGCGCCGCACCATGGTGGGGTTTGAGTTGGGCAGTCATGACGCGTAGACAAGTAGTTTTCCCTGAACCCGATGCACCAATGACTCCCAGAATTTCTCGTTCACGTGTATAGAAGGTTACATCTTGAAGAATTCTAGCCTTCCCAATTCGAACGGAGGTATGGTCAAACTCTATTATTTTGGGTGCTTTTTCCTGAGTTACCATCTTTACACCCCCGAATCCTTTGCCAGCTCTCGAAGTCTTTTGATCATTGTTTCAAGCCTATTCACTGGTTCACCAGATGCTATCTGCAGTTTCTCAATCCTATCCATGCGTCGATCAGTAAGAGTCCACTCAATTTCACGAATCAAAGCATGGATTGTGTTCAACGTGTTATCGATATTTTGGATGATTTGTTCATCTAAGGTTGGTGTGCGCATCCGTCGGCGTCGCCGGTATTGGTTCGCAAAATATCCGCCTATGATGAGAATCGTAAGTAGGGTAATGAGGAGAATTTGAATTGTCATGACGAAGAGATAATCGGGTTCTACGGGTGGTGGAGGTTCTTCTGGTGGCGGAATATAATAGAAATGCATGAAGACCGATGTACTGGCATATCTTCCAGGCGTGGTGAAGGCTATGATGGAGAAGGTTTGCGGTTGGGTCTCCGTCTCTACAAGTCCTGTCCAATTAGCAAACATGAAGGAACCATATCGACCCTCCCTTACTTCAAATGCGATGAAAAATGTCTGAGTTCTATTCGGAAGAACGTAGATAACGAACATGGCTAATCCTTCTACTCCACCTCCTGTGGCGTTATGTGCATCTATTATGAAGCCTGCATCATTACCAATGTAGAAGGAATCGTTTGTACCGCCTGTAATCCGAATACTTAGCGCAAGTGTCTGACGAAAGAGATGATGAATCGTTTGGTTGACGAATCGAAGGTTGTCAAGTTGTAGAAGGTGTGTGTTTCCAAAAATCGCTGAACAGCCGATGACAAAGAGTTCCTTATTATCGTCTATCAAATAGACACCAAAGGGTGTCCCATTGATCCAAGCAAAAGGCTGTGCACTTCCTGTTGCTGTAAGCACTGTTCCGTCAACAGTCGTGATGCTATTGACACCGATAGTAAATGGATGTGAAGGAAGCAGTTCTGTTGTATTCGACCCTGTAACAATGCCTCCAACTTGAATACTTTGATTGTAGAGTAATTGATTGAGCGCGGTATGGTTTGAAGAACCAGGATGATCCGCTAAAACGAGGACTTTGAAACCTGCTTCGATAAATTCAGAGATTGCTATGGTTTCATCAGGTGTAAATCCTTTCTCAGGATCACAGATAATAAGTCCATCAAATAGTTGCAAGATGGTTGAGTTGATTTCAGTGATTAGTGGAATATCAATAAGGTTCAGTTGAGCAGCGGAAAATAACTCGCGTAAGCGAGAATAACCCGTGATAAGGCTATCTCCGATTTCGTTGAACAAGGATAGGAGTTCATCAAAGTCAATATCTGTTAGGTTGAAATCCTCAAAGCTGGCAAAGTCTAATCCTTGGTTGTGTATTGAATCAAACAGGATAACCGCTTTGGGATAGGTCACATTTATTACAAAAGGT
>JABXGS010000155.1 GCA_016550425.1 archaeon | reverse complement strand
GGATCTTCAAGGACGCCAACATCTGGAGCAAACATCCGGACGTGCACATCTGAGTCGTCATTCACGGTCTCAGTGCTGAGGATGACAATTTTTGCGGTCGTTTGATCTCCAAGTGTTTGGAGAATAACAGGTCCATCGGGTTGGGCTTGTTCAACCGCTTCAAGAGAAATTAGTGGAACGATAAGAAAGGGAGTGCCGGTTGCGACATATTGCATGGGATGCTGGGTTGAAATTACTGATTTGGGAAGACCCATGGTTGCAGCGATTGCCTTATGATTTGTTAATTTCGCAAGAAATTGGGGAGCTGGTTGAATCATCCGAACGGTATCAGTGGTGATATAGTCTACAGGGATTTTACCAATTCCAAGCTCGAGATTGGTTTGGTCTACTTTGGAGTCAAGGAGTTTAGTATATTTGAGTACATATGCGCTTCCGAGGGTGGGATGCCCTGCAAAAGGAATTTCGCGAGCCGGAGTGAAAATGCGCACTTTGTATGAGCAAGAATCTAGCAAAGGGGGTTCGAAGAAGGTTGTCTCAGAGAAGTTCATCTCTAGGGCAATGCCTTGCATGATGTCTTGAGTTAACTGAGAATTAGCTTGTGTATCCCAGAAAGTGGCAAGCTGATTGCCTCCAAAGGTATAGCGGTCATCGACAAAAACGCTAGTCTGTACATAAGGAAGCGATATCATAGAGATCACTATTAGGCGATTTGGGGTCAACTCATCCAAAAGGGCTTTCCTTTGCGGGTTTCGAACATTGCAGAGAAACGGAGAACAGCCAAGTGGGGCTGGAGTATTTTAAATACTGAGAATCTAAGATGTAAAGGAATGCAAAGACCCAGGTGATTGTTGTATGATTGAATTCAACGCTCACGTCCTAGAGGGCAATATGGTGCAATTACCGGATTGGCTCATCGAAAGTGCTGGTTTGAAGAAAGGTGATGTGCTGCGGCTCGCGGTACTCCATAAGGTCATTGTACAGATGGCTGAAAAACCTGCTAAAAAGAAAGTTACCAAAACCAAAACAAAAACGGGACTGTAAAACCAATACTCTGCTTCATACTAGAAGTTTTACTGTTAAAAGCTGTTTTCCATCCCTTATTCGTCGCAGATCCCATGAATTAGTTTTTAATTAGGGTTCGGTATTCTGTTGTTATGACTTCGAGACTAAAATTTGCAGGTTCACGGGCATTCGGGGTTTGTCGCTATTTAGCCCAAACTATTGGTGAAAGAGTACAAGGGTTAGAAAGTACTATAACAACGAAGGAATACCTTTGCAATCAATTGATAGAACATGGGCTTGAGAAAGTTCACGCCCAAGCTTTTCCCGTGCTCACAAGCCGGCAAAAAAAGGCATACATCCATTTTGGTAACCGTACATTCGAAGGATTAAGTTTTGGTTTGTCTGGGACAACTGGTAGAGAAGGGATAACCGGTCCTATCGCTAAATACACTTCCTGGAGCTGGAACCCCAGTGCGGATGAGCTGGAAAAGTTCTCCGATAAAATCGTTGTTTTATATACACGTGATTTTTCTCAAGAAGTAGTGCACAAGCTTATCCAAGCACGGGTCCGTGGCATCATTCATGTAACCTATGAACCTGGCATTCCTGTGAAACTTCCCATGGGGTTCATATACTCAGGCTTGAACACAGGTGATTTCGACCTTCTTCCTCCAATCGTTTCCATTAATTACCGAGATGGGGCGAAGCTATTAGCAAATTCCCGTGATGTAACCATCCAGACAGATGTGACTATTCTCCAATCTGAAAGCTTCAACATCCTTGGTGAAATCTCAGGGCGTGAATCGGATGCCATTGTACTTTCAGCCCATTATGATTCTGTTCCGTATTCTCCTGGCGCAACTGATAACGCCGGAGGAACTGCGATTCTTATGGAACTCGCTCGGATTTTTGCCCAAACTACTCCTCGATGGACCCTGCGCTTTGTAGCATGCGGTAGTGAAGAATGTGCCCTCCAAGGCTCTCGTTATTATTGCCGATCCCAGCCCGATGGCTTGCGGGAGGATAAACTGAACCTAAATTTTGATGTCCATGGCGCACGAATCGGCCATCTCGCTGTTGGTGTTCTCGGGGGGAACCGGCTGCGGGTTCGCGTAGGTCAAGCCATTACCCCGTGGAACCCAAAAATCCAGCCTGGCCCGACTGGTGGAGATAACCGAATTTTCGCCTATTATGGGATTCCTGCGGTTCACTGGTGGTTTGGTGGCGGTGCAAATTTCCTGCTCAACCACACAAGCCATGATCGCCTTGATATGGTTGCCCCACAATCCCTCGAATTCGCAGGACAAGCCGCTGAAACCTTCATCAGAGAACTGGACAATCGACGAAAACTGCAGTTTTCCATTCCCAAATCTTTACAAAAGAAAAACGTCGAGTCCATAGAGTCAATTACCACAGAATCAGATTATGTATAAATGGTGAAGCCATTGCGTTCAAACAAGATCCTCATTCGCCGTGCAACCCAGAAGGACATCTCCGCAGTTGATGAGCTATGGAAAGAATCGGCTAAATACCATGGCGAGTTGGATTCACGATTAGCAATGCGGGTTGATGATACCCAGCATATCACAGAATTCCATCAGGAACAGCTCACCAAGGAAACTGCGTATTTTTTGGTCGCTGTGAGTGATGATGCAGTTGTGGGATTTTCTATTGCTCACATCATGACATTACAGCCACACCATCTTCTGAAATATTTAGGAATCATCGATGCACTAGCAGTGACGAGTGCTTATCGAGGTCAAGGCATTGGCTCTCAACTGTATTCGAAAACACTAGAATGGTTTGAATTGCAGAACGTAGAGCGAATCGATACTAGCGTGGCAGCTAAAAACCCCAGAGCCCAAAGCTTTTGGCAAAAGAAAGGCTTCACTCCTCGAATTTACCACATCAGCTACGAATTATCACGGAGAAACGGCTAAAAGCGTTCATCTGCCCCTAATAACCTCGTTTAGTGTCAACTATATTGATGAAGTCTTTTCGTCCCTGCGCAAACCGTGTGACGTTTTCAACAATTTCATCCCAGCGGTCTAAATCATCAAAGGGTGAAGCCGCGCGATGTGGAGATAATACTATGTTGTCAAGAGAATGAAAGGGCTGTTCATAGGGATACTTACGTCCGGCTTCATCCGGATTTGGTTGGTAAGTGTACCAGACATCAATTGCTGCTCCTGCGATTTTTTGTTGTTTGAGAACCCGGTAGAGGGCTAGCTGATCGATGGTAGCTCCCCGCGACACATTGACCACTACTCCGTCTTTACCTAATCGAGTCAATTCATTGTAACCGAGTAAGCCCTCTGTTTCCACGGTCAACGGAATCGCCACAATCAGTGTGTCAACTTTATCTAGGAATTCATGTAATTGATCGGGAGTATATTGTTTAGCTGACGTGGGGAGGGAAGCTGAAGCTTTGGGCCAGCTTCGTCGGAGAATGGAAAAAGTAACATCAAAACTAGACAGTAATTTGTGAACCTTCTGGTTTATCGCACCATAGCCAAGTAATCCAATCATACGCCCTTTTATTGGCAGGGTTTTCGCTTCGAAATCCCCCTTGCGCCACTCCCCTGCAACCATCCAATTATGATGAGGAATCACCTTATTGAGTAGAGCAAGTAATAGCGCTACAACGTGTTGGGCAACGAAGACCGAATTCGCATGTCCGTTTACGAGGGTTATTCCCCGTTGTTTTCCGGTCTCATGAAACCAGTCAACAAGATGCTGAACTCCGGCACCTGGGAAAATGAACAGCTGTAGGCTAGTTGCTTGTTCAAGGAGCGGTGGTGATGGGCGCCACCCAACTATGATGTGGGCAGTTGCAGCATATTTCAAGAACGTTTTTTCTTCAGCTTTCTTGGGAAATATGAGGTTCAGATTTGATAATTGGCTGAGCCGTTCTTGGAGCCGTGTTCGAACTGGTTTGGGAACTTTCCAAAGAAAAAGCACATTGATGGTTGACATGCGAACTCACGAGTTCACATCCCCTTCTCGGAATAAAATTACATACTCTTTCTCAAAAATTGCGCTAAAAAGAGAATAAGGAAAAAGATGCGATACCATTCGCCGGTTGTGCGTCCACAACAAGCGAATGATACCAGGGACTCACCCAAGTCCCACAGTAATCATAGTAAGGTTAGTTTCCCTGGTGGTAGCTACCATTTGGAACCACGACGGGAGGTCATAACTTTGAATGCTCGTTGATACCCAGGTGTGGGATGGGGGTTGCGGCAGCCGAGGGCTGCGCGTTCTCCGACAGTGATCCTGTCGAAGTGCACTTTCTTTCCTTTCTTCTTGAATAGAGCCACTTTCTATCACCTATGTGTGGTTACTCTGGATGAGAGATGGAAAGCCTTGCACATATATTCACGGGAGCCAGTCAGTTACTAAATACTCCAAAGAACTGCCTTAACCGAGTCAAAGTCGAACCGTAAAGTTCAGTTTTAGCTAGTCACATCTTATGACCTCAAAATGGAGAATTACTTTCATATTGTAACCCCCTAATTACCTCTGTGTGTGCTTGTATCCCGAAAACTCCGAATCGAATAGAGAATTAGTGCACTAATTCCGACTATGCTAAAAAAGAGAAACAGCACTAAGAAGAACTCCGAAGGCACTTCCCCAAAGCCTCCTGCGAACAGGATGATAAAGAGTATAATACCAATCCAAATGAACATTGCGAGAAAGTACCAATTACTACAGTCTCTTAATACTCGTCCAGTTCCTCTTTGTGTCACGATTAATTTCTTGTGAGCAAACATTAATAGTGCTTTAGATTTATTTCACTGGGGAAAACGGTTTTTGAATAGCAGCAATTCAGAGATTAAGTTATCACGAAAGTGGTTTTCTATACCTATAATTTGCCTGCTCAGTCTCATAATCGTATGGTCCTGCTTTATCGCATACTTAATCTTTATTCAGTTCTTTGGTATTTTTCCTGTCGAATCTACGCTTTTCTCACAACTAATTCTGGTATTTTTAGAACATTTAGTAGTCCTCATAGTCGCATTTATCCTCGCTTTTTATTTTTTGAGAAATTATTCCAGGTCTTCAAAATAGGGGAAGAAGTCAATATTCTTCGGACAGTGAGTACATATTGGAGCCTCGTAATTTGAATCCTTCTTTGGATTTGTCAGAATAAACAACATGATAGTATAGTTACATTATGTGACCTCAGAAAGTGAGCCCAAATGGTGAGTCCGCCTTATATAACGCGGAGTCTTATGCTTTCATCGGTGCTCAAAAATGTACAAATACAATAATTATGAAGGCGCGAACAAGGGTAATGGGCGAAATCACTACCGACACCTCATCTGGTTCACCTGCCGAAACTAAGCAGCTCGCCCCTAACCTTGCACGTGCCCAGAATTGCTGGGGCTCGGGCGAATGGGCACGGGTCCCTTCTCTTCTCTTTCTCTGGGTTTTTTGATTCTTATTTTGCTGGTTGAAGTTTCTGTATTTGCGCTATGAGCTCATTGTTTTTGGCGTGTCCTTCGCGAGTGACGGCTAAGGCGTCGTTGACCTGTCTTTCCGTGATGTCGTCAGTGGCGGCAAGAGCGCGGCATGCATCATAGCCGGCCTTGGATAATGCCTTGCAATCACGAAAGGTCACATCAATGTAATCCTCGTTACATCGCTTTAACCACGATTGAATATAGGCTTCACAAATAGCCGGAGAATAGCGGTTGGTCTTTTTGTACTTTTGAATGGCTTTCATTTGAGCGGATTCCGAGTATTCTGCGTTCTTCCGCAATTTGATTAGATTCTCTAATACATCTTGCGTGAATTTCTGGTGTGTTGAAGTCCAGCGAGGTTGATCTTTTTTCAGCTGTTTTTCGATTGATTTGATGGCTTTTGCTAGTTGTCGAAGGAGCGAATAAAACTCTCTTCGTATGTCTTTCAAGGGTGGAGGATTGTTTTTCTGATCAGTGATGAACTCCCGTAGTTTAGCTGTCATTTCTTTTTGTGCCTTCGGTCGAAGGAAACCAGCTAATTGCTTGTTATATGATTGGAATTGTTTTTTTGCATGCGTTTGATGCACTAAGGTATCTCGAACGTATTCTTGAAATAGTGTATATCGTTCTGAAAGGAGCGATACAGCAGAATTGACAGTTCGACCTTCTTTGGTGATTATTTCAGGAAGAGATGGGGTGAACTTTGACATCAAAATGAAACCTCAAAATGGGTTTTCGCTCAATTATGGCTAGCTGTAAAATAATGTATTGGCTGAACAACTGAAAAATCAGCAGTAAGTCTATTGACCCTTTTGCCGGCGTTTGGAAGTTTTGGGTATGGCCCGGGGTAAGACGCCTGGGCTCGTGGGACCTGGTATGCCCGCAAACCCCGGCCTTGAATGATCATGTGGAATAAAGTTGGTATTTTGCGCTGTTTCATCCTGTAACGTGAGTGTTTCTTTACGGTCTAGGAGCCACTCGGCCCAAGAGAGCTTGGCATTTGCTTCAAGTTTTTGTAATTTCCGCTTTCCCATAAGGATGACCTATGATAGTATTAGAAACACTGGAAGATAAACTCTCTTATGGACACTGGGTAATAAGTAGTTAAAGTGATAGTTGATGCCTACGGAATTTGTGCCTTGTTCTTTGTGTCAGAATCAGGCGGAATATATTTGTTCGAAATGTAGTGAAGCTATATGTGCTAATGATGCTCGATTCCGCGTTATCTGCACAAAGTGTTCATCATCGAAGAAAGGTAAATTTAAGATACACCAAGCTTTCTGCGAGGATGTGCAACATCTCGAAGAGATAGTTCTGTTATTTTGGGGAGATCCAGTGCAGCGTATGTTTGATCAAGACTTCACTGTCTCAGAATATCCAGCGATTGTTGCAGAATGTGATGAGAAAATTGCGGGTTTCCTCTTCTACACTCCCTTCCGCCAGAATGCCGTGCTACTCCTGGCTTTAGGTGTTCTTGCTCACTACCAAGGCTGCGGTATCGGTAAGGCGCTCGTGGCGCATGTTGAACAATTTGCCCGCGATCAAGGCAGGTTTCAGCTTCTGGTTGTGACCACTAACGATAATCTTCCTGCCCTTGGGTTTTACCAGCGTATTGGATTCCAGTTGTTTGAGGTGATCCCAGATGTTGTTGCAGAGAAGCTGGGAGGAATCCAAGAGGGGGTAGCGAATATTCCGATTCGTGATGAGCTTCGATTACGAAAATACCTTCAGTGATATAAAATAGAACTCAGAATAACTAACGGGGGAAAGGTATGCCATTCAAATGGAACGGTTGGCTCCTCCTCGGGATTTTCTCTCAGTATCATGAACATTCTATTCATCATTGCTATTGCTGCCTTCTTCTTCAAACGATACTAGGAATACAAACGGAAACAACGGACCAAAGCTAGAACACAGGATTCAGATGAATGGGACCAGTATCTACTCATCCGAGATGATTATTGAACACGCCGTTCATAGTTGCAACTAAGACGTTGAGCGCGGTGCCTGGTTCTAAGAGGATTCCATTTAGCCAGTTTTCGTCACGTGTAATGAAGCTGGAATTGAAGGGATCGACGGTGTCGGGGATGCCTGTATAGGTTCCATTGAGAAAGACAATATGTCCCGTTGGGCTTTGAAGGGTGAAGAGTTGAATCCAAGTACCATCGGTATACAAGATGTCTAATCCGAAGCCCACAGAGTACATTAAATTCTCAATGGAATCTGAGGACCGAGTGGTGGCATTTAGTCCAGCATAGATGGCAGTATTAATGCTTACCACTTCCGATATTGTTGTGAGAAAATGTTCTTCATAGAAAGTAATAGTACCTGGTCCTAACGAGTCATTGAGAAACGTCGCCGACACAATCCATGCCCCAGTAGAATTGGGAACGAAGACTGCGGCCATTAGTTCAGGATATACAATGTCAGTCGAGTTGCCAAGTATTCGGACAGCAAGGATATCCGTAGCTTTACCTTCCATAAAACTGGACAGAGATGTCCCAGAGACGCCATCATCACCCGGCGGAGCCGGTGTAAACAGACTAAAGATGAAAGGAGAGGCAAGAAGGAGACCTAGAATAATGGGGATTGCCAGGAGCCCTAACCATTTCGTATTCATGAAATCCACCTACAAGGATTTGAATGACATTCTATCCTACTTGCGTAGGTTCAAAATTGTCTCTTAAGCCATTGTTGGTTTAGGCAGATATATCTTAATTCGTAGCGGCAAGCGTGAAAACTCTAGCCTAGGTTTTTTAAAACAGTAACTCCCTTTGAGGAAGTTGTAATGACTCCAAATAACGATGTGCTCAAAATTAGTGATTTCTGGCACGAACCAGTAAAGTTCAAAATAACAGTGATCAAGGAGGGAGCATGCCGAGCAAACCACAAAACGGGTGACACCTTTGAATGTATCTGGACCACACCGGAAGGACTATGCCCAGAAAGTTTTGTCGGAATGTATCCACTTTTCCAGTCTCTTAGAGTCATGGGTGACATGCGGGAACTAGGAAGCCCCCAACGAAACTATCGAGTCTATAACTGCCCATCACGGGTTATTCAGTTCCAAATCGAAGCCACTTACCAATGTAACCTCTGCGGTGCTACCTTACCCATTCAAGCCAATGAAATCCCAGGACATATCCTCGAAAATAGCGCAAAAACCATCCATCTCCGTGTTTGTGGCAACTGTTATGAAACACACCGAGATAAAACGATTGCTTGGTAAACCCTCAATCCCAAAAGTTCTGAATCCTTTGCATTGTCTCATCTAGATAGTACAATACCTGAATTCCTAATCGCTATCCGTTATTCCTGTACATAAAGTGCGAGAACGAGCATAGGATTCATGAAAGTGGTTTATGGAAGCAACGAGTCTAGAGTGTTCCATACCTCAGCAATAATCAATTTCCATTTTTGTTGTTCATTGTGACGAAAACTTCCATCACACTAAATCAGTATGAGAAAATACCATGGAAGGAAATGACAGATTGAACGATACCTTTACTTCGTCAAGTTATTAATTCTTTAAATGCCAGAGAAGAGAAAATGAGAGCTATACGCTCTTCAGCTACTGGCTTCAAACAGCATAATTTATATGTCAAGTATACTTAACGTTAAGTAGACTTTACATCATAAATGGAGTAACATGCACGTGATTATCAACCGCCTTCGCGAACTCCGTGAACGCCGCTTCCAAACCGCAGCTGATTCAAAGCGATGGACCCAAGAAGGACTCGCAGCCCGTGTAGGTGTAAGTCGACAGACAATCATTGCCATTGAAAAAGGCACTTACAATCCCTCCTTAGAACTTGCCTTCAAACTGGCGATGGTTTTTGATGTAAAGATCGAGGAAATCTTCACTTATTGGAGAGAGGAAAATGGATCGTGAAACGAAATTTGCGGCTATCTTCGGTGGATTTGTCTTCACAGTTCTAATGAGCGTGGCTTTACTTGCCCTCTACTTTACGTATGGACCCTTAGACCCAATCCAAATTTTGTCATCGGTTCCTGCAGCAATCGCAGGAGCGACAGGAGGCGTTTTAGGCGCGTATCTCTCTAAACGTCAGCGAGCAGATGAACGAGAAGCCCTCATCCTCCACCACTCCGGGATGTATGCTTGGCTCTTCCTCTTTATGGCACTCCCCTTCATAGCAGTCTATGTGATACATACTCCCCCACCTTTTGGGATAACCTCTGCGCTCCTGTTGTACAGCGTCTGGATTATAGCCATCTTACTATTCTCAATCACAGCCCTGTACCGATACCGGAGGTGAAGAAATGAACTTAATCGACAGCATTACTCATCGACCATATGAACGGGAGGTTAATTGAATGAACCCGAAGACCCGGTACACAATTCTACTCGCCGCCGGTATCGCTAATATCTGTATCAGCATGTATGCTTTTGCCCTTGTAATCACTCAAAGCGTTCTCGGACTTGAATCCCTCTGGGTCATCCTGCTTGGATTCTTCGCAAACCTTGCAGGCATATTCCTAATTGCAAGGATGCTTCCACCACTTCTGTTAATAAGACAAGGAGAACCGACACCGATACTTTTCGATGAAAGAACCAACCAGATTCTGCATCGCGCAGGCATTACCGCCTTTACCTTTTTCATCGTTACCCTCATCATGGCGATATCAGTCTTCATGGCACTCCCCCAATTTGGCTATAGCGTTACCGAAAACGTGTTCATCACTGTCATCCTTATCATCTGGATCACCGGAATTCTCATCTTCACACTATCCATGACCTACCACTCCCGAAAATAAAATCCAAATGGAAATATTTGAAGCAAATTTCATTCGTCGAAGTTCCGAAATACTTGCGTTAGCTCACCCAGAGGATTCAACATCTTCATCAGAAAGGATTATGAAAATCCTGGTTTGCCGCGACAATCACAAAATCCATCAAGAAAGGACACTGATCTGGCAAAGATTCTGTCGAATATCTATGGTTTGTAACAAGCATTATCATCTGTACATGAATAGTGTGTATCCTAATGTGGAGGTGAAACCACATCAAACAATTCCTTTGAGGGAGAATGCTTCAAGCCAATCCAAGCGGTCCAAAATCCTTCTTCAACGATTATGCCGAGTCGAAATCCAGCTTTAGACAGTGTGAGGAGATATTCGAGATGGCGGATCAGTTCGTGCAAGATGATGCGTAGCTGGTTGGTATGATTCCTTGCAGCCTCATTGGGGTTTCCAGTTAAGCTTAAGGGTTGTATCCAAGCCGGAAGCGAGAGTTCGACAACGAGTTTCACTTCTACCTCGTTTGGTATTTCGCGAACAAGGAGGATCTGAACCCAATCGGTTTCGTGGATCACTTCAACCTTTTCTTGAGGATCGCTAATTGGCGGAGCAGAATCTTCGACCAGAAACCGTTCATACGCTTTCATGAACTCTGTATAATCCATTCTTTGACTCACTCCAAGCTTTCAAGATGAACCGTCACG
>JABXGS010000154.1 GCA_016550425.1 archaeon | reverse complement strand
GTGAAGTTGAGTACACCCTAAATGGGCATCGCAAGACAGTATCGACTGTGGCGGTTTCCTCATCAAATAAATTCATCGCGACGGGATCCTATGATGGTCATGTGAAAATTTGGGATATCACAAGCGGTGATGAAATTTTGACTCTGACCAATATAGGACGAAATATCAGTTCGGTTCATTTTTCTCCTGATGACAAATACCTGGCTGCTGGGGGACTGGGAGACGATATTTATCTGTGGGCTTTTCCGTCTGGTGACCTTGTGAAAGAGATCAAAGGCCATGAGACAGCTGTGAACGCTATTCAATTTTCTCCCGACGGGCAACTACTTGGTTCTCTCGGATATGAAGAAACCCTCATTATTTGGGACACAAAAAATTGGGAGCCTATCCATTCCATCAACCTTGAATCCCGTGCTATGGATCTAACATTTACAACGGATAGTAAGAAAGTGGTTGCTGCTATCGATTATGGCGTCCGTATGTGGAATCTACGGACGGGTGATATTGATAAGCAATTCGAGCTACCCGTTAAAGGTGTCTATTCGGTTGCCGTTTCACCCACTCGGCGCTGGCTAGCTGTTGGCTCTTCCGATGGCAAAGTTCGAATATGGGAAATACGAAAGACCTCGAAAAAAATCCCATAACGAAACGTTCGTTTAATGAAGATGAAATGATGGAGGCCTCACCTTCCTGGCTCGACACCGGAGGGGTCATCGGTGCTCCCCTGATGCTTCCCAGGCATCTGCTGCGTTACTAATCGGAAAAGGAGCGAGGGCGTCGGAGGTTAAGCGGCGCCCTTCGCCAAGAGGCAAACGCCAAGAGTAATGCCTAATATAGAATCGTTAGTAACACATAGCTAAGGGATTTGGTTTCTTTTTATAGCGCTGGTGTATTCAAAGGCACATCCCGAACCTCTATTTTTAAAGACGCTAGACCCCATCTACAGCAATTAGACGAGGTCTCTGTAGAAACTGCTTAACTGCTCCTCGCATCTCGGTCCAACTCAGAGCGACGAGAAGTGAGAAACCAACATAGGATGCACCAAACCATCTCCAAATCGCATATTCCATCCAGTATCGAGTAAAGTCAGTGATGTGTGTGGTCGCAGCAAAAAGGATTGGAACAAGCCATAGAACGAGGGCAAGGGAAAGCAGTGGGACCGATGTCATTTGTTGTTTTTGAATCAGTTTAAGAAACCACCAGCTGATTGTTCCCCACACAATGATTACTTGGAATGTTAAGATTATGTAAAATAGAGGAATGGGGATAATTGCAGGTAAAGGATTTGTCGGATAATAACCAGGGAAGGTGGCGGGTGCAAAAACATTGTAGGATAGCACGCCAAATCCAAACCAGATGAAACTTCCGAAATTGAGTAAGAATTCAGGCCCACTAGCAGTAAGCATCATGGTGGGGTCTGGAATCGGCTGGGCAATTAGTGTGTGAATGAAATATAGGGCCAATGCAACGATATTCAAGACCATGACTATTCCTGTTGAGCGCCACTGACGCCGGATCAGAAAAAACACTAGAATGGCAGGAAGTGCAAATACAAAGGTCTCTTTAATGAGAAAAGCAAAAGCAATCGCTGTTCCAGCCAGCCACGGGTGATCTGTCCAAGCCCAGTATACGGCTAGAATGACGAATGGCATAGCAAATAAGGCAATTTGAAAGAGTGGAATTACATTAAAGAAAAATGCATATTGCACAAAACTAGCTGCTAAAGCAGCCCATCCGGAGCCAGTGATTTTGTTAACTACCCAAAAAGTGAGGATAAGGTTAGTTGCAGCGGTAATAACACATACAACACTGAGGGGAAACACAAATCCTGTTCCTGCCCACCCGGTCAGAAAGACAATCGGGTAAAACACCAAGGGAGTGCGATAGATACGCAGATCTCCAAGGTCGCCTGTTACTGCAGCAGCATGACGCCAGGCGGAGTAAAAATCTTCGCCCTTTATCATGTAGTAAATAACAGTCTTGTGCATTGTATCATCGTCAAGGGCAAAACCAGGAACGAATTCGACGCCCCATGAATAAGAGAGAAAAATGACCCAAATAATGCCTGCTACTGAAAGGAAGATGATAAAAGCAGTCACCCCTTCTCGGCGAAAGAACTCTTTCAGTGATGGCACGACATTGAGTCACCTGAATTGAGTGCTATTCTGTGTTATTGTGTTATAATTATTCAAAAGAGTTCGGCTTCTATTTAGAATCACGTTTGAGAACAGGTTGTACAATCTTGAGAGTTTTCTGTACTAGAGACAGCAGAGTTTTCTCGAACCTGCTGGCAGATACCACACACTTCTTTGGTAATTTGGTCTTCAGCTATTGTACCTGTACTAATTTTGTGGGCAACGGTGTTGATAGCTTCCTGGATTTTTTTCTCTAGCACCACGGAGGATCCACGTTCACCTTTCATGTAATGAGAGATGGTCGCTTCAGTTGTTCCGAGAATCTTCGACACTTGGACCTGCGTCATTCCCTCGTTGACCAGCGCTCGGGCTAATGATGACTTGATCGCCGGAAGCGCCTTCCAAACCACAGCTTCACAAGGAAATGCCATATTGAAAACCTCTTAGTCGAAGAAAGGTGTAAATATTAACAATGTTAAGTTGATGATTCATATGTCAAATTTAAGTCTTAGCCACTCACTAATCGTTGTCTTTATGAAGCATGATTAACGACTTCAATCACTTTTCCGAAAATATATAAAGTAAAATTCGAAAAGCCCGTAAGCCTGTGTTCTGGTGACTCTTGTGGCAGAAAAAACAAAATTCACTCCGCGTCTCTATCAACTGAACGCGCGGGACCAAATTCTAGCGACTCTTGACACCAGTGAAAAGCGTGTGTTTCTAGTGCTTCTGCCTACAGGTATGGGAAAAACCCTTATCTCTACCCTTACTCTAGACCTTCTCTTTGAACGGGATATTCTAGAATCAGATGAGAAAGTCCTCTTCCTTGTGCAAGACCGGAAACTCAAACATCAATTATATGAAATGGCTAAGACCTATGGTCTCACTTCTCATGGTTATCTTTTCCTGTTAGATGATCAGAAAAGCCTACCCAGCTCAATGGCACGTCAACATTCTGCGATGGCTCGCTTCATTTTTGCCACTCCAATCTTGCTAATGAATGCTGTGGCAGGGAGACACAAACGTATTGACAAAGAAACTCTTGACAAAGTCAAAGTCATTATTATTGATGAAATCCTCGACATCTTTGCTCAAAGTTATGGCAAGAAGCGTCCCCGCGAAGATACTATCGCTTATATTGAGAATCGCTTCGGAAATGGACGAAACTTCAATCAGATTATCACTGACTTAAAACACGAACTGGAAGCATCGAATACTCTTGATTATAAAATCGATGAATCCCGTTTAGCGGATCAGGTGATTCAGGAGTTTAGCTTCCAGAACTATCGGATGAACAAAACCTATTCGCCAATCATACACCATCTCAATCTCCTAGATTCGCAATCCACACGAATTGTCATCGGATTGACGGCATCTCTTTCGCAAGACGCAAAAATTGGCTTGCTAAAGAAGACCTTTGGGGGCGCTGAGCGTGTTGCAGAAATTCGACCCATTGGGGATGATTTTGAAGCATTTCAACCTGCCTATGAATTGAAACGAATTCGGGTCTTTGATGAATGGATAACACTGGTTGATAATTTAATCTCAGATATCAAACGGGCGCAATTACACCGCTTGAATAGCGCCTACAAAATAATTACAGGAATCCAGAACATTCCCAGTGATCGCATTCTCCTCTTCATTACCGACTTGCTGGGAAAGAAAGGTCTGAAGAAAAAACTTTTAGAACATTTCAATGGAGACGAACAACAACTGTTGGTAATTTTAGCGGTTGCGAGAGCTTATCTTCTTATGACTGTCGCTCGCCAACATCTTCTTGAAGGTACTTTCCACTCGTTTAGCACCTTCATAAACAACATTACAAATCGTATCCTTCTTGCTTCATCTGAATTATCATTGATTAAGGAAAGAGTGGCTGAAAGAACGAAAAACCAGGTTCCTGATCAGAAAGAGGAGCGGCTCCTTTATTGGCTAGCACGCTTCAATACTCAGGGAAAAAGAGCCCTCATCTTATGTCGTTTTATTGAGATGACACGCTTCCTCTCACGACGTGCCACAGAAAATGGAATCACAAGTACTTACGTTCATGGAAGAATGAGTGGTGCTCAGCAGTATTCGCAAATTAAATCATTCAAGGTAGGCCAAGTATCCGCTTTGTTCGCCTCGGAGCGATTGATAGAAAAAGGCACTGATTTGCCGGAGGCTGATGTAGGAATTTATTATGGCACAACCTTGTCGTTAGCTCGATATGAACAAAGTCTTGGTCGAATACGGAGCAACCTCCAAAACATCAAAACACTCTACACCCTTAGCTATGATCAAACCATCGAAGCCGAAAAGTCGCTGAAACGTGATACCATGTTTCTAGAGCTTATTGGTAAACGGCTGCAAGTTGTTGATTCTGATGGTCGGGAAACAAGTTAGGATAATTGTGCAAGATGCTAGAAGGTTATGAGGGGAAGCTTCAATAACTCTTTAGGTAAATGAGTTATAAAGAACTTGTTCTCGGAGGTCTTTGATGAAACCTGATGATATGCGTCGCGATCTACCTATCACTCAACAATACATCTACCTTGATAATGCTGCAACAACTCCAATTCCCAGGCCAGTAATAGACGCAACAATTGAATATTTCGAGGAGTACTGTGCAAATGTTGAAAGGGGGGCTTATTCGATTGCGGCCAAGGCTTCTGAGGTGTGTGATGCTGCTCGAGAAGAAGTAGCAAAGCGGTTACTCCATTGTGATGCTGAAGAATTCATCTTTACACGTAATCAAACCCAAGCAGCAAACCATGTGGCTTATGCTCTTGAACATCAGTTTCTAAATCGTTGGAGTACGGGCTTTAAATTTGCTCCACCGCTAGTTCAATGGACTCCCAATAGTAAAATTGTGACCACACTTCTCGAACATCATTCCAACTTTCTACCTTGGATGCGTTTGGCCAAGTATGTCAAGGCCCAATTCCACACGATCACTCCCACAAAAGAGGGGCGATTGCTACCGGAAATGTTTGCCGAAGTGGTTGATGAAAATACAGAATTGGTTGCTTTTCAACATGCCTCGAACGCCATGGGTACCAAACATGATGTGCCAGCAATAATCCGCACCATTAAGTCACAGAATCCAAAATGCTTGGTTTTCATTGATGGCGCACAAGGGGCAGGTCATATGCCTGTTGATGTCAAAGCGATGGGATGTGATTTCTATTCTTTCTCAGGGCACAAAGGTCCTCTTGGACCTCCTGGATGTGGGGGTCTTTATGTACGTGATGAACTGCTTCGCCGAATGGCTCCAGCTGAAGTCGGGGGAGGCGCAATCGCTTCGGTAACTGCAGAGGATTATATGCTTCGGAGTGATCATCGGGCTCGGCGATGGGATGCAGGAACTCCAAATATAATTGGGCTCATCGCACTCGGTGCAGCTGTCAAATACCTTAATCGGATTGGCATCAATCAGGTGCAAGAACATGAACATAAGCTAACTAAGCATCTTCTGGATGGAATTCGCGATATGCCCAACATCACTGTGTATGGTCCGAACAAGGATATGACCTGGAAGGTTGGGGCAATTTGCTTCAACCTTGAAGGTTGGATGTCTCATGATGTGAGTCTTGCCTTGGATTCCCAATGGAAAATCCTAACCCGTGCGGGGCATCATTGCTGTCAACCTCTTATGCGGTTTCTTGGTGTTTTAGACCAATTCGGGGGCAATGTCCGCGCCAGTTTTCATTACTTCAATTTAGTCGAAGAAGTAGATACTCTAATTGAAGCTTTAAAAACGCTCACAGGTTAGTTCTTTCGAGGTGGGTGGCACTCTCCACACACTGGACAATCTTCATTGCGTGCGATAGGGAACTGGTCAAAGCGCAGATTATTGAGATCGACAAATAATAGCTGTCCAGCAAGTCGAGGGTATAATCCGAGAATAAGGCACAACGCTTCATGGACTTGAATATTAGCCACGACACCCAAAATGGTAGGATAAACGCCTATCGTTTCACAGTTGGGCTGTTGGGAATCATCAACTCCTCCGTAAACGCATTCTAAACAGGCTGTCTCGCCAGGTAATATCGTTGTAAGGTTACCTGTTGCTCCGAGGGCACCCGCAAAGATATAGGGTATCCCAAGTCGGCAGCAAGCTTCATTTAAAATATACCGCGGTGTAAACCGGTCCAGCCCATCAATAACTAAATCCATATCCTGAATAATCTCATTGACCGTTTCTTCAGTAAGGCGATTTTCGATAGGTTCAATGGTTACGTCAGGATTGAGAATGCTTAAACGGCGTGCTGCAAGGTGGATTTTTGGTTTATCAATGTCAGTTTCTCGGTAGAGAAATTGGCGTTGGAGATTGGACGCATCCACGATATCGGGGTCAATAATTCGAAGATGGTGAATCCCAAGGGTCACTAACTTGGTTGATGAAATACTTCCTAGTCCACC
>JABXGS010000024.1 GCA_016550425.1 archaeon | reverse complement strand
TGGTGTTTCTATGTGCCCTTTTGTACTTGGCTCAATTAGTACAAGGCGTTTATCAACACCAGGTACGCGCGATTTCTTTTCAAGAGCTGCTTGATTAAGACACCCACCAAATTGATAGAATTCAAGTTCAATCGGTGCTGGATTTGTTAACGGGAAGGTTACAACGGAATTGTTAGGTAAATAGATATGAGCTTTTATTGCGTGAAACGGGGTTGCATGCACAAGCTCTCGGTGGATAATCTGATACCCCGCCTCAGATAGAGCAAATTCAACTGAAAAGGATGGAATTACTCTGGGAAGATAAATGTCGACATCACTGTGTTCACTGACATCACCTCGACATATACTCCCGTGGATTAATGGCTCCACTCCAATTTGGTTCAAAATATCCATAATTTCAATTGCACGTTGGCGCAATTGTGTGAGGTTATTCCACCTTTCCGTTGTATAGATGATCTCCTCGCTTCCGGTGTCACGTCGTGTTGGTTGTTCTCTGGGCATTGGTAGTCAACCTAATCGGGCTTTTGGACAGTTTCTTCAATCCATTTCAGGTAGGGTTCATGTCCTTCTTGGATTTCGATTCGAATAATCTCTGGTACCTCATAACTGTGTGTACTCAATATTGCATTTCGAAGCGGAATGAACAATTCATTTCTCGTTTTGATTATTAGCAAGATTTCGGTATCTTCGACAATTTCTCCTTTCCATGAATAAATTGAGTTCTGGGGAACCATTCCCACACAGGCTGCAAGGGATTCCTCAACAAGGGTACGTGCAATACTTTTAGCTTCTGTTTCATTTCCGACTGTAACAAGGACTAGACTTGCTGTTGAAGACATCTTTCCACGCTCATCAGACGAGCCCATACCGCATCTCTTAAAAGCTTCTCTCTCATCGGTGCAGCAAACATTTATACACAATCTCTAAACTGTGGAGAATCCTGAGGCGACATAGTGAATGCTACAATTCGAATTCCTCCTACCCTTTCTACCTTGGCTTCTCATTCTACTCGCCTGGATGCTCATCATTGGCCTTGCTTCAGTTTTTAAATTAGAAAAGTATGGCATTGAAGTCGGTCCCTTCATGCTTTTTGCGCGAACTCAACGCTTCAACAATCTCATAGATCGTATCGGAAGATGGCACCCACGTGCATGGCGCTATATCTGGTCCTTTTTCATTGGCGTTGCCTTTTTCTTTTCATTATACGGCTTCTATTTTTTGGGGTCAAATGTCTATGAATTTATTAAGGCTCTTTTAGGACAACCGGCTGCACCTGGACCAGTTGCTCCCCTCATTCCCGGTGTTACCATGTCGTTTAACTTCTTCTTGATGATTTTGATTCCATTAATTGTAGCCATTGTAGTACATGAATTGGCCCATGGTATTGCAGCGCGTGCTGACAATATTCCCCTTGAAAGCTCAGGTCTCTTTCTATTCTTAATTTTCTTCGGTGCATTTGTTGAACCAGATGAGGACTTTGTCAAAATCAAATCAACACGCCGACAACGTTCTCGGCTTTATGCCTCTGGTTCTGGAGCAAATCTGATTGTTGCGGCAATTGCTTTAGTGCTGCTTCTTTTCATTGTCATCCCCGTACCAAGTGGAGCGCTCATTAACAGTGTGGTTCCTGGTAGTCCAGCAGATGGAGTACTCGCTCCGGGGATGGTAATTATGGGCATGAATGAAACAACCATTCAGACATCGCAAGATCTTAGTTTGTTTATGCAAAATGCTAACCCTGGTGATTTAGTGATATTTACAGTACAGGGAGGCACGATTCCACTTGTTGTTGGTACTAATCCGAGTAATGCATCACTAGCCTACATTGGAATCTATCTTCGGTCATACTATCCACTTGTCTATCCATTTAGTCTACTCGGACCTACGATAGGAACTCAATTTTACGAGGGTTTAGGCTGGTTTTTCACAATCACTCTTAGTCTAGCGATTATCAATCTCTTGCCTATCCCTCCACTAGATGGTGATAGGCTTTGGAAAGATCTTATTGATCATACAATCTCACTTGAACGAAGAAGTGGTATAGCACTTCTATGGGCTCTACGTATTACTGCTTTGGCACTGTTAGCCCTCAATATCATTTTCACAGTTCTCAATCCAGCACTTCTAGCTTGGTTCTTTCGATAAATGAATGGAAATTTATTACTTAAGCTCCCAGTTCAGAATGAAACCGATGACTAACTTATGTACCATGTGTGGTGCTGACCCAATTATTTCACGACCTTATTCAGGTGAGGTACTCTGTAAAAGGTGCTTCCGCGCCTCTGTTATCGAGGATGTTCGTACAGCCATTTCAAAATATGATATGCTACAACGAACTGATCGCATTGCCGTTGCTTATTCTGGAGGTAAAGATAGCACCGTGCTAATGGCACTTCTTGTCGAAATCCAACAGCGCTTTCCTGATTCAGAAATTATCGCGATTTCTATTCAAGAAGGAAAGCAACAGGATCGAGAACGGCAAAAAGTGCTTCAACAAGTCACACAAACACTCAATCTTGAATTGGTTACTTCCTCATATCAAGAGTTATTTTCTCTTACATTGGATGAACTTGCTACACGTGCACAAGCAATGCAATCTCCTCTTTCTCCATGTGCCTATTGTGGTACGCTTCGCAGGCAGGGGTTGAATCTAATTGCGCGACGAATTAAGGCTGACAAACTCGCGTTAGGTCACAATCTAGATGATGAAGTGCAATCGATGCTCATGAATCTTATCCGAGGAGACCTCCCACGATTATCTCGAATTACCCCTTACCTGAAAGGGGTTGAAGGCTGGTTAGTTCCACGAATTAAACCCTTGTACCATCTATTGGAAAGTGACATCGCTTTATTTTCACAGTTACTGGGATATCCAATCTATCGTCCACCTTGTCCCTATAAAGAGACTTCTTTACGGTCGGAAATACGTGATTGGCTTAATTCCTTCGAGGACAAACATCCTGGGTCCAAATTTAATCTTCATTCAACGTTTATGAAGATCATTGAAGCCATCAAATCAGATGATGTTCCATTTAAAAAATGCCAAAAATGCGGAGAAATCACCTCGCAGCAGATTTGTAGCGTTTGTCTTCATAAGGAAGCATTAGGCTTTTCGGCTTCGAAATAAGGAAAAGGGGTGGACGGGAGCCCCAACGCTCGTCAATCCTTCCTGAAGCCGTACTCACAGCCAGGTCTCGGACCCGGATCTCGGAAGCATCTACAGTACAGGCTTACGCTGCTCCCTCCCGGGTCTCGCTGGGTTCACCTGATAAAGACGATTCAGCCCTTCCTACGAAAAGCCTACCGCCACCAGCGATCCTCCGAGGCGGATCGT
>JABXGS010000153.1 GCA_016550425.1 archaeon | reverse complement strand
CTATTGCTTTAAACACGCAAGATCCTGAGAACTTCATTCGGGCAACCAAGCTCCTTGAACCGGCATTTGGTGGAATTAACCTTGAAGATATTTCAAAGCCCAAGTGTTTCAATATCTTGCATCGACTGAAAACGGACATGAAAATCCCAGTCTTTCATGATGATCAGCAGGGGACTGCGACCATTATCCTAGCGGGGTTGATGGGTGCATTACGCTTTGTAGGGAAATCCTTGGATCAGGTTCAAATCGCAATGCACGGGGTTGGGGCTGCGAACACATGCACCGCTGAGTTACTAATCGAAGCTGGTGTACCCGCTGGTAACCTAATTCTTTGCGATCGTCATGGTCTGCTCTACAAGGGTCGGGAGGATTTGAAGGCGATGAAAGATAACGAACATGAAAAGTACGACCTAGCCATCCTTACAAATGAAGAACAACGCTCCGGTGACTTCAGTGAAGCACTTCGTGGTGCGGATGTATGTATCAGTGCATCTGCTCCCATTCCGGGTTTGATCAAAAAGGAGTGGATTGAGAAGATGTCAAAGGATGCCATTGTTTTTGCCTGTGCTAATCCACTTCCTGAAATTTGGCCTTGGGAGGCGAAGGAAGCGGGTGCAAAAGTGGTGGGAACGGGTCGGTCTGACTTCGATAACCAAATCAATAATAGCCTTGGATTTCCAGCCATTTTCCGTGGCGCCCTTGATGTTCGAGCAATGGAAATTACCGACGAGATGTGTATTGCTGCAGCCACACGGCTTGCGGACATCGCTGAAGAACGCGGTTTGCGAGAGGATTATGTGATTCCCAGTATGAATGAATGGGAACTCTATCCCGCTGAGGCGGTGGCAGTCGGGATGAAAGCGATCGAACAGAAGGTTGCTCGAAAAGAGTGGGAAGAGCAAGAGCTCCTTGCCCATGCGACAAAAATCATCAAACGATCCATTGATGTCACCCAATCCCTGATGGATAACGGTTTCATCCCCAAAGCGCCTATCTAATGATGGTGTGCTTTTATATTGCTAAGAGTATCTTGTAGAAGGTCCCTCTCTTACGAAAATTACACACGGTTTTAAAATCCTTGGGAGAACGATGTATGCCAATTCTTGTATCTGATTTAGATGGAACGCTTATCGATATCCGCGACCGTTTCCTCCACTCGCAAATCAACGCCTTAGCTAATTTTGGTTATACAATAGCCTTCGAACAGGTTGAACCGTTCGTAGAGATCGTAATGGATTATGAACGATTTCTAAATGAGTTAGATATCACCCTTTCACAGGAACACTACATAGAGTATCTCCTAAGTATTGAACAGGAATTTTACAAAGGTTGGCAACATTCCTACGTTTTTCCAGGTGTTATTAAAGCGCTAAAATCCATTCGTCCACAAGTCGATGGTCTCCGCCTTATTACCTCAAGAGCTTGGGTTGAGGAGACCCGAGCTGAAGTCCAGCATTTCGGACTTGACCAAGTCTTTGACCGACCGGTCTTTACTCGTGGGGACCTTGCTCGATACGAGGGGGTTGACGAAGTCCCATTCTATCCCTATGCAGATCACCGGCAAAGATTAATCCAACTAGCAATTGCTGATTTAGTGAATAAAGACGATGTGTGGGTCATTGGTGATTTTCCCAACGAAATGCAGGTTGCGCAAAGTCTTGGGTTCACGACGGTTGGGGTCTTAACAGGATTCATCAATCCTGAAGCCCTTCAACCCTATTGTACTCACATAATCGATTCAGTGGCGCAGATTGGTTCTCTGCTTTAGTATGTGGTTGCAGGAAAATAGTCAAGCTTATAATAACACCAATCTCCTTCTCTTCAACGATTATGAAGTTGAAAGCCTTCCTCTCAGACCTTGATGGTACTCTAATTGATACTCGCGAACGAGCAATCCAAGCCCACGCTGACGCTCTGCGTCCCCTTGGGTATTCAGTAACTCCAAATCAAATTCGAAACCTGTACAGGTATGCCTTTGATTCCCACGATTTCCTCAACAGGCTAAATGTCCATCTTTCCGATTCTGATTTTATCCAATACCTTACCAATTTCCGAGAACACTTCTTTTCCCACCCCGAGCTTTCACATGTCATTCCTGGCACCCCTGAGGTCTTAACCCACCTTCAATCAAGAACGAACCACATGCGAGTGGTCACATCACGGCACGATGCTCGACAAACCCGACAAGAAATTAGATGGCACGGTCTCCACAAATGGTTCGAATCAATTTACACGCGCGGAGATCTTGCCCAGGCTCTAGGAAAAGAACGGGTCCCTCTTTTTCCCTACCTACCACAACGACGCGCCCTCATTCAATTAGCATTGCAAGAAGTGAAAGCAGAAGGTGAGGTCTGGGTTGTTGGGGATTCGGCAGGTGAATTAGAAGCCGCACAGAGTCTGGGGTGTGTGACAATTGGAGTCCTGACAGGATTCGGGACACCAGACGATTTAGCCCCCTTCGCTAATCACATTCTCAATTCAATTGCAGATATTGTGCAACTTATCTAGTCTGCTGCTATATGGTAAATGAATATGACACGAAAACGGCGCGCTTCCAGTTCATCGGATTGCAATTCGGATACTCCACGTTTTGACACACGACAGTATCAAGAATACATCCTTCAACGCATTAAGGCGCATCAAGGTCAAAACATTCTAGTAGAGTTGGACTGTGGACTTGGAAAACGAGTTCTAACCTATAAACTTGTAACAGAACAATTCCCTGAAACCCAATTTATTATAACGGTGAACTCGTCTTCTTCGCTTCAAGAAACTGCACAATATCTCGAAGTAGAATATGGCGGTGTTGAAGGACTAGGTGTGCTTTCTCCTCGTGTTCAAGGTCCTCGACGTGAACAACTGCTCCGTGAATCCCGCGTCGTATTATGCACCCCACGAGTCCTCGCCAATATCCTAAAAAAAGGCAACCTACAACCAACTGACTTTGAAGGACTCTTGATCAATGAAGTTGATACAATTTTGCGACGCATGGGACACAACCAGGTTCTCATCCAACCTTGGGGATTTCTATTAGACTTCTTTAAAGAGAACTGGATTCTGGGTCTCAGCGGAACCCTACGTGACGACCATGTGGTCTTTGATCAAGCCCAACTTCAAATTCGAGATGAACTTCAAACACTTGCAGAGTTTCTCCCCAATGTAGAACTCATCAGTATGAACGAATTGGCAGAGACTGATTTAGTTCAATATATTAAACCCACCATTATCGATGTCGTTCCTGTAAAAGATCCAGTCATTCGAGCAATGGCTCTCATACTTGATGATCTTATCCAATCAACACGAGAAGAAATTTACAAAATTGTTCAAGAGGAATCAAGTGAGGTTCTTGGTGAACTCCCAGACTCCATACGAATGCTGCATCTAGTTCTCCACAGGCTCCCAATTCCCGAAGAACTCGCCCACCAATATAGTGGACTTCTAATGACTCGCAAATATCTCTACGGAATGACATCCAAAAGTTTTCGTCGATATTTGCATCATCCCACTCTCAAACCCCAGATTGATGTAAACCGAATGATGAAGGATTGGCCAAAAATCACTCCCAAATCCATCAAGGTCCAAGAATTAGCCGTTAATGCAAACAAAACAGTCATTCTTTCCTCTTATTTGAACGTGGTCACTGAAATTGATGAGCTTCTCAAGAAGAAAGGAATTCAAACCTTTCAGCTCACAGGACGCACTCAAGACAAACAAGCTGTTCTTACAGAATTCAAACAGGCTCATCCACCTGCAGCGGTCATTCTCTCCCCGGTAGGCGAACGAGATCTCGACTTGCCTGATGCTGATTTACTTATCATTTGTGACACGGTCAATACGACTAAGACTATTTATCAGAAAATGAAACGGAGCCGCGGTGGACGAGTGTTTTTCCTTATGTATGCTGATACCTCTGAGGTATTGAAACTTAGACGGCTCCTCGACAACATTATGCGGCGGTATCCTTGGTCAACGAAGCTAGGAAATACGAACGGATTGATAAAGTAACCCCGGTTCAACATGAGGTTTGCTTATGAGACGTATTTCAGATAACGATACCAAGTAAAGGCACTGATAACAACAATAAGGCCCAACATCACTACTGAACCGACAATGTTCACTGGTAGGTTAATCAAGGCTTCATAAATGGGAAACATGGGAGGACTCGTAGAATAATCCCAATACGCGAATAATATCGTACGATTAAACCACATTAAGGAAAGCATCATATAAATTCCGAACATTGAAAACACAATCTTTTCGATGTTCTTGTTCGATGATTTTGGATGGGTGCAGGCGAAGACTACAAGGAGTGCCGTCCAGACTCCAATGAGAATTGTTCCAAAATTCATTGGGACATAGGAGTTCATAATATGGATGCTAAGGTATTGTTGATTTGACTGCAAAGCCATTTGACGCGCAAGTTCAAGGACTATGGCTTCCCAGAGAAACATCAAAACCGCGCCTATAGCAACCAAGTAGAATCCAATTCGCCATGATGATTTTTGGACAAGAACTTCTTGAGATACAATTGAACCAATCAACCTCATTCACCAAGCTTTCCTTGTGAATTCCAGCATTTATTCTGTCTTTTCAGGCTTAAGCCACTTCACCCATATTAAAACGCTCAGAGCTGCAATGAAGAATCCAACGATTCCATAAATCATTAAGGCTGCCGCTAAACTGATGAAAACCGTTGGACTCGGTGGATATGGCCAAGTAACATCGTTGATTAAAAGAACTAGTTGTGCCCAACACATAGCGATAAATAACATAACCGTAAGACCTTGTGATAACCATTGCCAATACTGAGTGCCATATTTAGGGTGTGTGCTGCCAAAAATTACAATCATGCTAAACCACGGACCAATAAGCATGGTAATTATCACAGTAAATATTACTCCAAAGAATTGTACATTGACGCTAAACCACCAATTAGATAAAAGAAAAGCTTGAAGTGTCAATTCAAACAAAATGATTTGGCTTACAAACAGGCACAGGATGGCAAGTGTGAGAATTAGGAATCCAAACCGCCAAGCCTTTTTTAAACCAGAGTAGACCTCTGCAGTTTTTTCCATTCATCTTCCTCTCCAAAGAGTATTGATCTAGTCATCCTAAAGGCATGATTCCAATTAACTCTTTGTATTACAAGGATTTAACAATTCAAAACAATGTGTGAAACTGTGAAACAATTATGGATAGCGGAGAAATTCACCCTAACAATGACCAACGATCAACGCTTCCAGTATATCCTGTATACATCTTTGAAAGAACCTGCAAAGAAATCTTCAGCTTCTGCCTGAAGGAAGCATCAGGGCCCTCACGAAGTGAAGCACTTGGAGTCATTCTTGGATTTCGACGTACTTGGAACGGAAAAAAATACATTCGCGTTACTGATTGGGCGACAGGTCATGTCGAAGCCAGTCTCGCACATGCTCGCTTCACACCTGAAGGTATTCTCGAATATCGCCTTGCACTCCATGATCGCTATGGAAATAATCCTCATGCCCCTCGAGTCGTTGGGCTCTGGCATTCTCACCCTTTTGGAGGTGACCCCCATTTCTCCTCAACAGACCTAAACACCTTCTTCAACACTCCTTTCTGTGCAGAAGGAAACATCTTCTTCTTAATTGATCCAATTAGCCAAATCTTCAAAGTGTATATGCTTCGCTCCCGCCCTGAAGAACCTGGGCTTCAACTTGACCAAGTCGAATGGTGTACTTATCGACCCTCTGTTCCCCTTGGTGAGGACCTTTCACGTGAAGACACTGATATGACGAATGAGGAGGAACCTTCCCATGACAAAGAAGAAACCAACTCCGGTTGATCTCCAATTCTTCGAAAAAGACCAACATGATCGCACGCGTCGGTGGCTAGGTAAAACCAACCTGGAGAAAATCCAGCAATCGAGCGTTCTCATGGTGGGGGCTGGTGCAGTAGGGAATGAAGTATGTAAGAATCTTGGACTTCTTGGAGTGGGGAAAATCATTGTAGTTGACCCTGACAAGGTTGCTGCTTCAAATCTGAATCGTTGTGTCTTTTTTAGACCAAGTGACCACGATGTCACGTTTAAGGTCGATGCGATTGCTGAACGATTACCCAATCTTGCAACAGACACAATTGTCGAACCACATCCTGTTCCTATTCAAGATGCTCCAGAATCCGTATGGAACGTGGATTTAGTGCTTGTTGGAGTCGACAATCATTATACTCGGTATTTATTGAATGCAAAGAATCTTAGTTTAGCCCCACCTCTTCCTGTTATCAATGGGGCGATGGGAAAGGACTTCGTCTCTGTTGAGGTCTTAGCTCCACCTAACACAGCATGTTTAGTCTGTTCCTGGAGAAAAACTTTCGTTGACCATGTAGTAGCCAATGAAGTTCGAACTCGCTGCGATCCCTTCTTCGTAAGGACTATTCCTCAGTTTCCGATGATTAGTTTTATCACATCGATTGTTGGAGCGGTGATGTCATGGGAAGCTACCAAGGTACTCGTAGGATTAGAGAACTGGAAGCAAACTGGAGAATGGCAAGATGAGTTCGAACCTGCTGTTGGCCGGTTTATTCAATATAATTTGCACCACCATAAGGTTCTGACGGGACCCATCTTGCCAAATCCGAGATGTGCTGAAATTTTCTGTAGAGACAAGCGGAAGCACGCCTAACAGACTAGATTAAGCCTATGGTTTTCTGCCAATACGTGGAGGTTGGTTTATGATCCGCCCAGAGTCGAATATTCAACGTGACCTTAGGTGCTGCGGTGGGCATTTGGATGTTTAACTGTAGGTTTATCGGGGATTGTAAACGGGGTGCAAACGGCTCTATAGCTACGACCTGATCCATTAAGCCATCAGAAATAGTGGCGGTCATTACCATCTGGTCTAACGGATGTTGCCGGCTTGTTATGGGAATCAATGCCACTTTTAAGGGAATTTTGTTACCTCGAGGTATAGCGTCAGGAATTTGAACTTGGATTTCAGCTGGCGCTGCCTGAAGCTTGGGGTGCACTGACTCAGGTACACTAACTACGCGTTTCACTTTCCATCCTGTTTGTATTTGTGGTTGAGACCGTCCACCTTTTTTTCCATCAATGCTAGATGTTTGATAATGCCAACTTACTTTGAATTCTTGACGAATTCGTGGGTCCATCCAATTTCCAATGATTAGAGGTATATGACGGTTTGTAACTCCTAGTAGCCCCATGGCTCCATGCCATGTCGGATCAACTGGAATCCATTGCCCACGAATCCAAACCTGACTCCACGCATGGCGTTCCCAGGCTTTGCCATCGAAGGCGTATCCTGCTTCGAGACGTGCGGGAATTTTATTTGCTCGACATAGTGCTGTGAACAATGCTGCATATTCTGTGCAGTCGCCCACGCGTTTCTCAATAGCGTATGCTGCTCCTCTTTCATGTTCTTGGCGAACATACCGCATTTTATTTGTAACCTTTTTCATGGCTGCTTGGATGTATTGGATAGGTGTGACGTTTTCTTCAGCGATATCTCGGGCTAAATCTTTGATGAGGTGATGGTGCGATTCGATGAAGTTTTCAGGTTGAGTAAATTTCATTATATTTGCTGGAATCGAGGTTGAAGGGTTGGTTGTTGGTAGAACGTAACGAATTGCCCGATTTCGAACCAGGACTGTGTATCCACAGGTGAAGGTTTCTCCTGCGGATAACTTTTTACACAGAAAGCGGAACCAGCGATTGCCGATCAAATCATTTTGTTGGACTCCAGTTCGTGGCGAGAGCTTTACGTTTAGTATATCTTGGCGTGGAGGTAATGAAGGGGGCGAGGCGATATTGACTTGCATATTGTTAATTGGACTCTGCATCGTATTCGTGACCGTTGCAGAATAATTGACGCGATGAACGACGATGGGGGGATGTCCACCTTCTAATAAAAAACATCCCAATACAAAGTGGTCCTCTGGAGGTCCTTGATGCGGGTATTTATCCACAGCTAGCTTAATGCGCGTTTCTTGAAATGCTACAAGAATCGTGTAAAACCCTGAAAGGAGCATTTTGTCCAAAGGCAATGCAAATTTACCTATATTTGCTGGTCCAAATCGGAAAGGAATCTTACTGATTGTGCGACCAAAGGGATCGATGATGTATAAAGCTCCACTATCAATTTTGATATTAGAACCAGCTTTACTTTTCCGTGTGAGTTGGATGGAAATCTTTTGACCTGCTTTTACGCAGGGAATTCCGTCTCGACGTGTTTGTGCGCTGATTTTCAGAGCGACTGGGAGATTACTCGTCATCATTTGGGCCTGCTGAATCTGTATGAGGACTGGATTCCGGTCCTTCTTCATCTGGCAGAATAACTACCTTTCCACTTGGTTGTGTTACACGTCTACGTGGAACGTCAGCAAGAATGGTCACACTGGAGCTTCTTTCTAGTTCTGTAACCTCTGAAGAGTCACGTGGTCCCAGAAATCGTGTAAAATGTGGGGAATGAGGTTCACTGCCTTGAATAATCGCGCCAGGGCAAGTGTTCTGACCGGTTTCAAGAAAAAGGGTTCGGCAGTTTGGACAAATATAACTGCCACAGGTTGTGCATATCCACCACTGGCTCCTTGCTTCAACAAGCGAAGTTTGAGTATCACAAACCATGCATTTGAAATGAGACGCTCCGTGGACACTCAATCTTCCTGTTCCTCCTGGTTAGCAGGTTTTTGAATTCGATGTACCTTAATAGAAAAATGTGGAGAATAATTCGGTGGGCGTTCTTCCTCAAAGGGAATTTCCCTCTCTTGTAAGATTATAATGCGATTCTTCTTCGGCTGGTCTATTGCGGATTGGTCTTCATTATCAGATTCCTGCTTTTCTTCCTTCTCAGGGGGAGTATCCGACATAACTAGTTCTCCTTCGAATCCTCTGCCTCATCAAGAATCCGAACACTTGAGACCTTCTCTGATGCATCCAGAACCTTGGGTGATCTTACAGTGGGTTTCTGTTGTTTTTGCTGAGGACCAAGAATCTGGACGCGTCCTCGTCGAGGAGTTGCTGGTGATCCCAATTGATGTCGGGTCTCCCAGAGGCGATCAAGAGTTTCTACAATATTGTTCGTGTTCTGCTCATACCATGCCATTGCTGTGCTGTTAAGCCCATGGTCGGATTGAAACTGAGATGGCGGTTCCACACGATCCGGTTTCAGTAAAACAAAGAAGGGGAGATCTTCTAAAATCCGGTCGAGTTCACCACGAACCGAATAACACGCATGACCAGTCCCACTGGCTGCTAATCGGGGATGAAAAAGCGGTGTCTCAGCGGCAGGGCGAATGGTTCCGATATTTTGAGGATATTCACGGGGTAAATCAAAAACAAACCGATGTTCATATCTGATGGCAGTTTCATCTGTCAAAGAACGGGGTTGCCGAATTATCCCTGGGAGGTTCCGTATAACGAACCGAATTCGCTTGTATGCCCCGTCTCGATACCTAGCGATGATTGCCACAGAAAAATCACGATTGCTCCACATGGTGTTCTCACGTATGGGAGGGTCTGGATTCCAACCCCTACGACCATACAAATTATTCATTGTATCAAAGAATGTTTGGATTTGGGTTTCCACACGGGCGTTGAAGAGTTCTGTTGAGAAGACTGGTCGGGTCATGGTTGGATCCCTCATTCACCCATTCATGGGTCAGATCTGAAATATTATTTTCCCACTTCTGGAACAACATCAAGGAGGAAGAATTCATCGTCGGTAATCTTAGGCTCAAGTTCTCCAAAGGTTACTCCTGGACTTAGGCGAGTTGGTTCAGGAGCTTTGCGAATTAGGACGAATTCTGCTCGTTGATCACCGATTTTCGCCTTCGCCCAATCGTCGATGCTCACTCCCTCATCACGGGCTTGTTGGACCAAAGTGCGGATAACCTCTTCAACTCTAGTATCCTCGTCAATGCCAATTCGAAATTCCTTTTGGCGGGGTTCAACGTCGACGATGATTGAGCGCCAAAAACCTTCTTCGTTACTCATGGCTAATCACCTACAAGGTCAGGGTTATACCATCCACTTTAATTTTACTCGATGCTTAGGCGACTTCCTGCCCTTCTTTATTTGTGAAAGAGAATAGGTCGGGTCAAAATTCCAGATAAATGGCGCCCAGTCCTCGGTTGGAGTGAAAGTTTAAGAGTCACGGTCTAGTTGGACTAAGTGTACTTGGGCACCAATAACAAAGGCGTCTGCTCAGGACAACCTGCGGGAGCTCATAACGAATAATGAACACTAGACATGAGACACCACTTTCTACCTCACAAGTCGTATTCCGTAGCATCCATCTAGTGAATTTTGTAATTCATCGTGATACTACAATTAAATTTGATACCGCTCCTGTTGTGCTAATCACTGGATCAAATGGAAGCGGAAAAACTCTCATTCTAGATGCACTCCTCCTTGCCATAGGTATTGAATCCCGTCGAGCTCAACGTCAGCGTAACTCTGCCTTCATTGGGCGCTTTGGTAAATATGCTGAAGTAGAATTATTACTGAATAATTTTCAACTTAATGGACGCCGTGTTCTGAGGAGTCCTGATCCGGCACTCGCAAAGGTTCTGGACACTGATGAAGTGTCGATTCGTCTCCGAATGCATGACACGAATCGCATTTCTTATTGGGTAAATGGGAAGCGATCAGTTAATGGACACCAGATTGCCCGAAAAGATATTCGAAAACTCTTCCAAGCTGCTGGTGTCTTTGGTGATTCACCCTTAGCAGTCACCGAAGCCGAAACACTCGACCATTTTGCATCTCAATCTCCGCGAAGAAAATTCGAAACTCTGTTGAATGAAACCGGACTTAGGAATTGGATGGAAAAACTTGAAGAAGCCCGACTGCTTGTATTGCAAGCAAAAGCGAACGTCAAGCCACTCGAATACAGAATCCGCCACGAAGAACAACGACTTCAAGTATTGAAAGCCGCTTATGAAGCTTTTCAACAAAAGCAGCAACTTCTACAGCGACTAAAAAAGCTTGATATTGAAGCAGCATGGGCTGAGGTTGCCTATCGTGAAACGCTTGCAAATCAACTCCAATCACAAATCTCTGTACTTGACCATCAACTTGAAACTGAAAATGTAAAATTAGCAAAATTAGATCAACGTAAAGCCGATCTAGCTGACAAGTTGACAGCGATTGAAAAGAAACGTGAAAAACTTCATTCGAGAATGGATTCACTTCGCGATGCGCAAATGCAAGCTCAGGGTCACCGACAGGGATTGGAAAACGAACTTAAGGCCTTGCAGTTTCGGACCAAACGTTATTCGAAACGGCAAAAGCCTCCTAAGACTAAGATTGAGACGCTTCAAAACGAATTAACGGCATTTGTCACTGATCGAGATAGTCTCGATGATGACCTTGCCCAAATCCGACAAGATATCGCATCTACAGAAGAAGTTCTCTTTACTCAACCTCAACGTTATCCACACTTTGAGGAAACCGTTCTTCGCGCTTGCATTCGATACCGCTCCGAATTGGATAAGTTGGCTCTCTCCGATTCAGTGATTGGCCCATTATTCACGCTTATCCGAATGAAACCTGAATATTCCCAATATGAAACCGCAGTAAAGTTAGCATTAGGTCGGTACACATACGCCTTTATCGCCTTGAATAGAGATGTCTTCGTTGAAGCAAAGAACCTCTACGACCGGTTATGGCTTCACGAAAGACCAGATCTTGTCGTTGCTCGTACGAATCCTACAACTGCGATAACGAAAGATCGACCCGCTGTCTCCTCACCAGTGATTGGCTGGGCCGCTGACCTAATCGAAGGGGATGTTTACGCCATCAGCTTTCTTAGCCGAGTTGTAAACACTGCCATCGCTGAAGAAGGGGCTGATCCCAACATTCTTGTGGATGCTTCTCAACAACTCAATGGGAACATTATCACAAGCGAGGGCTCAAGTCATTATCTTCGCATTGGGGCTTTTGCACGACCTCCACGCCCTGTAACAGTCAACTTAGATGTCACACTCCCTGAACTGGGATTGGTCCAAGATTCTGCTGATGTCCGTCGCCAACTCCGAGAATTCCGGGAACGAGAAGCGAAGTTGATGCGAGATCGTATGCGGCTCAACTCAGAAATTAGTCAGCTGCGATCCACACTTCAAGACTTGCAACAAGATTCTGCTGGACCTCTCTCTGCTGAAGAAAAAAATGCGATCATTTTGGATTCTCAGCAGCGCGAATCGGAACTTCATCAACAAATGCTAGAACTTGATACTCAATGTGATGCCTTAAGTCAAGAATATCAAGATTGCAATTCGGATTTATCCCCCCTGAATTCCCAATTGCAAAAAATTACCAGTCAAATCCAAAGCGTGGAATCTCGACGCTCAAACCGTCAAACAATAATCACGCAGATTTCAATCGAACTTCACCAACGAGAAGATGAAAACGAACATCTTACGACTCAATTGAAAGAATTTCGAAAAGCTGCCAAATTGCTAGGGGAACGGCCTGAAGTCGTGCGAGAACCCACTCCAGTTCGTGAAGAGCAAATCCAGATTCAAGCCATGATTGAAACTATCACAGCTACATCTGAAGATCGACAAGTCTTTGAAGAACAAGAAAAAGTCGTTTCGCAGTTACAGGAATACCTCAAACAACGTCAGCAACACTTAGAAAATCTCATGACGGACGTGGATCGCCGGCTTCTCGAATGGCGGCGCCAACTCGAAGAAATGGTCGAAACGCTTAATCATCGGATGAACCAGTTACTTAGTCATTTTCTCAAACAAGTCAAATTGCTTGTTCGTTTTCCTGATGAACCAAGTCGCGCAGAACTGCATCTCCAATTAGCCATTAATCGTAAAGGAGATTGGCGTACTTATCAGGAAATGTCGGGAGGTGAGAGGGTCCTAGCGACTCAGACTTTCATTTTAGCACTTCACACCTTGGTTAAGAGTCCCCTACATGTGATTGATGAGTTTACTCAACGACTTGATGAAGCTAGCCGAGCAGCGATTCTCGGTGTGGTTCAGCGTACCTTAGATTTGACTCAACAAGACGCCTTGATTCATCCTCAATTTCTTCTTATGGCTCCCTCCACTGTTGGCTTACAAATTCCAGAGACAATGCATCACGTGGTTCTAATTAAAGGACAGGTGAAAACCAAATGATTACTAATGACACTTCCGCATTCCTTCGAGCGTTTCCACGCCGCAAAGCTTGGTTTGACACCTTCCAGCATAATTACAAACATAACCGTATTACACGTTATGGAATGAAGAGCGTTGTAATCACTCTCTGGAATCTAACAAAGAAATATGAAGTAGCCCTTAAACAGCATGATGTTGTACCAGTGAAAGAAGCGGAGATTGACCGTGAAGAAGTCGCCGATGCATTTCGTGTTCTTGATACGCCTTGGGAAAGAAACCTCGATGGCCGCTTTTACCACACACTGGCCAAAATGCAGCACAACCGCGACTCACAATTAGCTGCACCTGAAATTGCACCTGAAGAATGGATTTCTCAATTTGCTACAGAGGTGAAAAGGCGAGCCACGCCTCTTCTGTTCCTAGTTAACCAAGACCGGACCATCCCCCCCTTCGATTTACCTCCAGGGGATACCCCAGTCACCATGGATGAGGCTCCCTCTACTGAAGATCGCCAAGCTATGCAAAAGCATCGGATATTCTATGATGAGATAACAATCAAAACGCTTGATGCACGTCGAGCTTCAATTCTGAAACGGCTTAAAGGAAAACGGTACAGCTATACTGCATTAGCAGAGATACTAACCAATTGGGAGTTAGATTTACTAAGTCAAATGGTCCGTGATAACATACTTCCTGCCACATTTGAAAAAACAGCAATCATATTTCGGAATCCCCCATCACAATCCAATCCGGTTTTGACTGCGGTAGCTATTGCTGCGAAAAAGCATGAGGAGGTTCGATCGCAATGACCTCGAACCCCACCTCATCGCACCCAGGACCCTCATCTGGTGAACAAACCGAGGAAGAAGAATACGAACAACGCCATCTTTTAGGGCAACTCTTTGCTGCCCTTACTGCTCGCTTTCGCAATGAGGAAGGACAACTCAGCATTGGAGTGAAGCGACAGGATTTACTTGAAGCTCTTCATGTCAATAAGGTCGGACTAAGCCGTTTACTTGATTTACTTCGACAACAGATCGCTCCATTGGGACTGGAATTAGTAGAATACCGATTAAATCGAGATACACTCTATTGTGTCCGAACCCTATATGGTGTTCCAGGAGAACTCACCGATCCTGAATATGCTGTCCTTGGAGTCATCATTTCAACAGTAGAAAGAGCCAGCAAGAATCGTAGACCCCGACGAGTAGCTACAAAAGAAATTGAAACCATTCTCGTTGCTCGAGGTCGCCTTTCACGATATCAACTAGATAAAATCATGCGGCGTCTCATTGAACTCGGTTATCTTACACGTACAACGAAACGGATTGCATATGGTCCACGATTAGAACTCGAATTTGATTCTGAACGACGTGAAGCCATCGCTAATGCTGCAACCCTATATCTTGCAGGAGCCATCACAGACAAGGAGGAAGAATCGAATGAAACTTGACCTCTCAACTGTTGGCATCAGTTGTGTAGCCTGTGGCTCCCGAAGCACACTGGAACAGGCAATCCACGATGGTTGGCACCAATGCCTTCGATGCCAGTTCTTTATTGATCCTCAATGCCTACAAATTGTCAAAAATACCATGGGTGGTGTTTGTCCATCATTCAGCCAGGGTGTCTCTAGACACCTTATCCAAGAGGCTGATATTCCCTCGGAACAAATCCTCATTTTTGTGAAAGACCAATACCAAAAGGGTCGCGTAGGGACCATCGTCGACTCGCTCTTCTACACCAAACCTTCCTATCTCGAAAAACCGCGACACGAAAATCCACAACAATCTGACGCCGAAGAAGCTTTGACCCGTGAAGAAATCTGGCAACGGTATGGACTTGTCTTGGTACAACGGGCACAAGGTAAATGGAAAACTTGGGAAAAAGTGGGGAGCACAGGATAATTCAGATTAACAGTTCTTCCCCTAACTCCAATTTTGCTAGAATTTTATCCACCAATTCACGGGCTAATTGTTTAGTATTTTTAGATTCTGTAACAGGTTCATCCTCGATATCCGCAATGAGTTGAGGTAAGCCAGCAAGTTTTCGTATGATACCCGAAATTGCGTGCTTCGCTACTGATACTTCCGAGCCTCCCGATAAGAGAACAACCAAGTGTCCGGAACACACTTCTTCCGCGGCTTGAAGTAAGATGTCGGTCATCGCTGGAAACGCCCGAAGGGAGAGGTTAAACCCACCATAATCCAAAGCGTGAGCGTCATGTCCCATATTCCATAGAATCATATTTGGTTGGATTCGACGGGCCCAAGGAATCACCAATCGTCGCATCGCTTCAACAAAAGTTTCATCGCTACTATTACTGGGAAAGGGAACATCCACATGGCGCAGGGTTACGGTATCAAAGCTTTCGCGAAAACTAGCTTCGAAATTCAGGTGGTATACTCCTTCGTCGTCACCAAGTGTATCCCGTGTGCCATCTCCGGGATGGGGATCAGTATCCACAATGAAAAATCGTTTGACTCCATACTTCTGTTGGAGCTGTCGAACAAGTAACGCTGAATTATTGTAATAACAAAAGCCCCAGAATGAGTCCCGACTCGCATGATGACCAGCACACCCAGTAAAGGCAAAGGCGTTCGCCGCCTCTCCGCGCCAAACAGCTTCTCCCGCTCTCACTGCAGCTCCCCCCGAAACTAGGGACGCAGGGTCGTAACCTGATCCTTTCACGCGTTTGATATGATTTGGTGTATGAACCGATAATAATAGCTCCTCTTTTACTTCAGAGGCTTGTTCTACTTTAACTGAAGAAGACGATAAGGTGCCTGTCTGCTCAAGGTAATCGAAAGCTGGTTGCACTCGACCAGCCAGAACCGGGTATCCTTCAACCGCCATCAAAGGATGATAAATTACCAGAGTTGGCTTCTTTTTCATCACAGGTCACATCCAAATACAAGGCAACAAAGGATTTAACAGGATATGATGTTCTACTCAACAGCTTCAGGATGGGAAAAATTTTGGAGATTCGAAAAATCACCAACAAAGAACGAAGTACGCTGATGGATCTATATCGATATGCCTATACCGAATGGACGGATCAGCCAGTGAAAGATGAAGAACTAGACGAAATTATTGTCGAGGAGACATTGGGTATATTTGATAATGGACAACTGGTGTCATCTCTTCGCATTCATGATTTTCAGCAATCCATCCGAGGGATCTTGAAAAACTGCGGAGGTGTTGCTGGAGTGGCTACCTACCCAGAAGCTCGAACGAAGGGGTATGTTCGTCAGTTGATGCGGGCAGGATTCAAGCAGATGCACGAGGATGGACAATCTGTCAGTATGCTTGATCCATTCAAACCGAGTTTCTATGAGAAATTTGGATATGTTACCGCAAATGCCCCCTACATAGTAGAAGCACCAATCAATCATCTCCAAGCGTCGAACCTCGAATCCTCTTCCTCTGAATGGACCTATGAGCGGCTTCGAGCGGTCGAGGTCCAAGAACCCTTTCTCAAATTTATTCGAGAGGTGGGTCCTAAGCAATACCACGGCTTTATCATTTTCAGAACGATAACACCCGCGATGTGGAAACAGCGCGTAAAAGACAGTCTGGTCGTCTTCATTCGACATAAGGGGAAAATCCAAGCGGTGTGCAGGTATCGAATCAAAGGTGAACGTAGCTCAGGGCGTTGGCAGGCTAATTTAACAGTCATAGATAGTCTCTGGCGTACCCGCGAAGCACGGAATCACCTCTTCTATTTTCTATCACGACACCAAGATCAAATTGACAATATAATCATTCACGCTCCTTTTGAAACGAAAGTTGAACACTGGTTCAAGGATATTCGACTCAAGGTAGATCGTAAAACCCCCTGGATGGTTCGAATTGTTGATGTCATCAAAGCTTTCGAAAAACTTCCAGGGGTAGGTGAAGATATCATTACCATTGAGGTGTCCGATGCTGACTGTCCTTGGAATCACGGAATATTCTCCCTGACATCCGAAAAAGGCTCGCTACATCTCGCTAAAAGCTCAGGGCACCCCGTTGTAAATGCTTCTATTGAAGCTTTATCCTCTCTAGTGTATGGCACCCAACCACTAGAAGAACTCGAATTTGAGGGTAAACTCACAATTACCGAGGAATGGGCTAGACATACCCTGCATCGATGGTTTCCCCCGCTCCCCCTGTATAATGTTGTATACTTTTAATGAAATCATAACACGAGGTTTTATAGGCAGAAACATCCTTGGGTTGATTCTCACATTATCAGGTGTGTTCCATGGGCTTTGAAATACCGCTTGATAAAATCCGTGAAGCGATTCAAGCACACTTAGCTTTTTCATCCGATCCCACTACTCGGACAATCACTCTTGAATTCAAAGGAACCATTTATGAAGAAATGCCCTTTGGCGACATGCTTGAAGATGAAGAAGGACTGAAACGGATGGCTAAGAACTTCATGGACGAAGAGATCAAATATACCGCTGAACCCCTGCCAGAAGGGAAAGGCGTTATCCTGCATTTTCAAACTGATGAAGACTTCCAGAAAATGTACAACTTCATCGACGGAATCATCAATGGGGATTTACTGCAGGAACTGATGACCAAGGTCATGCAATCGATGTTTTCAGCAATGGATGATGACAGCTCAGAATTTGATAATACAACCTAAACTGACTAGATGCAGGAGCGATTCCTCTCATCCTTCGGAAAGAATTGCTCAACCTCTTTTTCAATGATTCCTATTCGTTGAGGTCATTAATTCCCTTTCGAGAGATGTATGATAACATTGCATTCATCTGTCAGCAAAGGTTTTTGTTGCTGTGCCCTGTAAAGACATTCTATGACCGGTGAATCCTCCGATCCAGTTCTACAGACTCTCAAATGCTCAGAATGCGGCGCTAAAATCACCCCTGATGCTCTACAGCCAGGAAGCCCGCTTATCTGTGAATATTGTGGCGCTATCAACGTTCGCGCCACTCCTCCACTCCCATCTCAGAAAGCTCGAAGAGGTGCACGCCATCCTAGAATGCGAATACGACATAGTCCCTTCCGTGCTCCGCTTCTCCACACGACAAAATTACTCGCTGATAAGGGTGCCATCGACACAAAGATCCTCCGGCAATATACAAAGCGGAACATTGACAACCGGATGCGCCCTGCAGTAGCTTTACGCCAAGCACTCAAGCAAATGCGCGATGAAGGCAAACTGGATCACGACAAGATTCTTCGAACGATTGATGAACTTATTGCCGAGAAGAAAATTCCACCTCGGGCTCGTGACAATTTCGCCCGACTTGTACAATGATTTGAAGCATCCTGTCTTTCATTCCTAGGTCCAGAGCACTTTCAGGAAGACGAACACTGTAATCAAGGACCTAGTTAACAAAAAATGGTAACAGAAAATGATGAAGGACACTGGGAATTATGGCGGATTAGGCACCTCCATAAAAAGGACATTTGTCCTAAAGGACACAATTGGAGGGGAGAGGGAATGGTTTTCTAGGGGGGAGGGAAGTGCCAATATCTATCGCCAAACCCAGTGTTCCCATTTAAAGCGCTAAGTTTACTTATTTAAAGATTTCATTCGGCGCTACTTTAAAAACTACTTTACAGCCATAAAAATCTACGGAACCCGGCATTAAGCAAGATTGGGCTCATTTGGGGTCTAGTCAAATTGGAGGGAAGCAGGAACGGGTAATTTGGGGTGGCGTTGGTAGTAGTCATGGATAAGTTTCAGGATATCTGCTGCCTCTGCAATATTGGAGAACACCGGAAGATTGGCTTTGCGAAATTGTTCGCGCGTTGCGAGATTTTCGAGTGGATAGCCAACAGCAGGAACAGCGACGAAAATGGGTTTGTGCAATTTCCTCACACAGTATTGTCCCGCATTAATCATCATATCCCAGTACGTTGTTGCCATATCCTTAAGTTCCATGTGATTGGCCATGAAGTTTACATAATGAGGTGCGGCTTCAACAATAATGGCGTCGATGTTTTTGTCTTCGGCAACGTAACGAATCGTTTGGACCGTATTTTCGGGATAGAAGTAGCTAGACGCCATATCTACTGGATTTTTAATATTAGTGCCTACGGCATTGATTACATTCGACAATGCTTGAATTGTTTCTGAGCTCAATCGAGGAATATCAAACCCATATTGGGCAAGAGAGTCGGTGCCAGCAACTCCAGCTCCTCCACTAATTGCGATTAAAGCGACGCGTTTTCCTGGAGGTGGTGGGCATCGAATAAAGGTCACAATGGTATTGACGAGGCGTTCAAAGCTGTTAACAGTCACTGCACCCGTTTGATGAAGTAATGCTTCCCAGATATTTGTAGATCCGGCTAATGCGGCACTGTGGCTGGATACTGCTCGTTTTCCTGCTTCGGTGACTCCAGATTTCCAGACAACAATAGGTTTGTCGGAGGCGCATTTCGCTATAGCGTTCCGAAGTCGTGGTCCATCACGCACCCCTTCGATATAAATTCCTATGACTTGAGTCTTGGAATCTTGGTGCAGGTACTCGACGAGTTCCCAGCTGCTAATGTCAGCTTCGTTTCCATAACTGAAGACTTTACTGCATCCGAGTTGAGTTTCAGTGACTGCTAGGTATGCATCGATCGCTTTGCCACCGGATTGGGAGATAAATCCAACTGGTCCTGGATTAGGTGTTAGATCTGGTCGAAACGAAAAACGGGATTCTGGACATGTTAGGCCCATGCAGTTCGGACCGAAGGCACGCATGGGACTTGCTTTGATAATCTCTGTGATCTCTTTTTCCCGCTGAGCTCCTTCTTTGGTTCCTAGTTCACTAAATCCACTTGTGAAGATTGTGACTGCTTTTACGCCTTTAGCGATGCATTCTTTGAGAACTTTCGGAACGAGATGGGCCGGAACCCGGAGAATAGCATAATCAATTGGGTCTGATATTTCGCTAAGTGTTTTGTAAAATTTGAATCCCAGGGTTTCCTCGACTTTGGGATTCACTGGGTAGATTTTTCCAGGAAAACCATAGTTGAGGAATGACTTAAGCCAATAGAATCCGGCAGACGGACTAGTCCCGATGAGGGCAACGGATTTAGAATGGATGAAGTCGTCAAACTGCTGGAAGATCTTTGCGTCCATAGGCATCCCTGGGATTTACTCGTGGATAGTCGAAGGGCAATGATGAACTACTATTTTATGCTTCGGAAGAATCAGGATTCTTTAGAGTCTACGAAGATCTGGGGAAGCGCCTTTTCAACAGCAAACATCACAGCTACACCAATAGCACAGAGAATACCTGTGCTACTCATTATTGAAATGACCCATAAAGCAAATGGTTGGGCAAAGAAGATTGTCATCATTGCTGGGATGCCTAGCCCGATAATGAGTGTGGGATATAACCAGGCGAGAAACCAATGTGGACAGGTTTTTCGGTTCGACGCTAACAATCCGGCCAACAGGTTCAGTAAGCTTCCAATCACAATATCGATGGGTCCAAAGAAGCTTAACCAATTGGCTAATGCGCCACCAATGAAGAGGGCTAAAGCCATGGGCCATCCAAGGATGAATGGGAAGGGTAGTAGAATATCTGAAATTCGGAACTGAAAAAGACCATAAGCCAAAGGCTGAATCAACCAGGTCAGAACCGCATAAACAGCGGACATAATTGCCATCAAGGCTGTGCTTTGAATAATATTCAATCTTGCTTGTCGCATTTTAGTCACCAAGCACCCGGGATTTATTTAGAGCGGAGCACGGTGCTAGGAACCCACCCGCTCGCACATCGCCAAGCTCTTCTACCTTATAATTGCTTTGTCAGTGCAACCCGCATCCGAAAAAAGAGAGGCGCTTGTGCTTCGAGCCTTGAAACTTGAAGCAAGCTTCTAGTTATAAAAGGAGCTAATACAGAGCAAATCATCTGTAACGGTGGGTGGCACGGTGCCAGTTCAAATTGAAGATGATTTGTTTTTTGAAGAAAAGAATGTCATTCGGAACCCTGACGACAAATGGTTCGCTGAGTATCTCAAGCCTTATTATGTTCAAACCACTGACGGGCAGTACCTTTTTGGTAGTACACAAGCAGGTCGCCGCCCAGACCGAGCTTTCTATGTGATTCCTAAAGGATATAAGCTGGGTAAAGGTCAACGCAGCTTTGATCGCAAAATCGGATTGAAACTCTTTGACGTAGTCCTTCGATACCTTAGAACTGCCAAGGTTATTGTACAAGACGGAATCCAAGGTGAGGCTGGCTACAAGACAGGACTCCGTATCGTTCTTAGTGTCGAGAATCTCCAGACTGCGTATATCACATGGTTTGGTCGATTAATGGTATATCCACCAGAACCCAATATGAAAATTAACTGCTGGAATTATATTGTTCAAGAACGGCTCCCAGACGCCATCATCAAAGAAATCCAGTCTTTTTGGCCTGACTTCGATCCCGATGAACCCTTAACGCTCTATGATCTCACACGTATGGATGCAGATCACCGACGAGTAGTGAGTCTTCGAGTTGATTATTTTGGAGGTGCATACAAGAAACCTAACCTCACCATGGTGTGGAACCGAGGTGAAGCTGATGGATGTATCTCCTATCATGCAGGATGCACCAAAAACCGAGTTCTTAAAGGACTTTCTGGCACTGGAAAAACGACACTAACGGTTGGTCCTCAGTTAGAACAAGATGATGCAATACTCGGATTACTCAAACATGATTCCGCTTCCAAAATTCAGGAAGTCCAGCTAATTGGTCTTGAAGCTGCATCGTATGCCAAGAGTGAAGGATTGGTTCCAGAAAGCCCTGAATGGCCTGGATTAATGAAATCACAAAAGATTCGTCCTGACGGAACACGCGCCGTAGTTCTTGCCCAAAATATCGATTGTGATGGCATTGAATACCAAATCGAAGAAATTGCTGGCTTTCAGGTAAAGGTTCCTAAATCCCTCAAAGGTCAAAGTGTTGGTCACCTGCAACCAACACGCTACGAACAATCAGGAACAACCAATGGTCGGTTTGTCTTTCGCTTCTATGATCTTAATCCAGACTGGACCCCTGGATCGCCAAAAACTTTACAGACTGAAATGCTCTCCTTTCGGCGATTTGATGTCTTCCCATTAGTTGTTCGAATTACTGATCCTATTATGGCGGTTGCCCTTGATTCTGCCTGTGAGTCTGTAATTACCTCAGCTATTGGAGGAAAAATCCCTGGTACCCGCGTGCGGTCATATGCCGCCACTGACTTCATGGCTCGGGAACAAGCCAAACAAGCCCTACTGAAAGTCCGAATGTATACGGACATGGATCTCAGTTTGAACGGAAATCTCGTTTTTGCCATCGTTAATTCCGGATATGTTGGCGAATTTGACCTATCTGGTAGCCAACGTCCACGGCTGGATGAAAAGAGTCAACCCGTGCCGAAAATCGACCATGCGACTGGAAAGCCCTACCTCAATGCCCAAGGTAAACCTGTGTACTTAGGCTTAGGCGAAAAAATTCGCGTTCAAGATACTAAACTCCTTGTCCATTTGACTGAAACTCGAGCTATCAAAAATTGGCTCCCTCATCCGGTGTTTGGTGACTCATATCTCGTTCCTGAACCTGCTGAACTCGAAGAAACTCACGGACTCCACAACTATCGACACCGTTTCAACCCCTTAAGATTTTATTCCGCAAATGAATACCTCTCCTTCTGCCAACGAGATATCGACGAACGAACCACCTATCTGCACGACCTCTTTTCAGGCCAAGAAGGCGCCGAAGACCTTCGCCCAGTTATCGATGTTTGGAAGAAAATCCATCTTCCTGGAGCCCAAATAATCCAAGACTTTTATGATACTCATTTCGGACCAGTACCGCAATAGACACATTTTTTCAGGAGTGTGTCGCCAATCTGATGTGTCATCCCAAAGAATTGCTGGTCTAAGTTTCATCCTTATCCTTGGTGTTAGTCTCCAACCTTTCACAACAGCCGCTTCCCTATTTCCGCAATTTAATATCCTACAAACACTTAACCTGAACCAACACCTTCTATGGCAATTCCTCCTGCCTAACGAATTAGGATTCGTCTGCCTTAGCGCCAACGGACAAACTGTCGCAGTTACAACTGGATTAGAACCCAGTACGTTAACCGTCCTTGATGGAACTACCGGACACGTTCTGTGGGACTTTATTCCAACAGGCCTAGAACAAGAAAACCGCACTATTACGGCCATTGGAATGTCCACAGATGGAGAATATCTCGCCATCGGCACCGCAGGCGGCAGCATCTATATGTTCCATCGAAGTTCCAATACCATTGTACAAACCTGGCATGCTTATCACCCAATCACCGCTATCACACTCTCAGAACTTGGCACTTTCATTTCTATAGCCTTTGCTGGTTCCCTTTACTATCTCAGACGCATTGACGGTGTGGTGCTCTGGAGCCTCACAATTGCCCTCCCACCACATCAAATCACTAACATCACTAACGACCAAACCGGAAATCACCTCACAATAAGTACCAACACTCCCTCATTGACCTTCATCTTCACTAGCACTGAATATTATTGGAATATTAGCCTCACCGAACCATCCCAAGCACTCCAACTCAACGCCGATGGAACTCGAATTCTGTTGATTAGTCAATCAGCATGTCGACTCCTCGATCAAAATGGAGCCACTGAACAACAATATCCTCTCGCTTCCCCAATCTTTTCCTTCAGTACATCAGGAAACTACCTAGCTCTCGCACCAAATGAAACGGTTTTCTTCTATTCAACCCAATCAACCACTCCAATAAACCAATATACCTTCACAGGAGAAACACCATCTAGTCTTGGAATAACCTTCGATGAACGCGTTTTACTCCTCGGAACTATTGCTGGAACAATCTGCACAATAAATCCCGTCAACTTCGAATCCTTATGGACACTCAACCTGGGAGAACCAATAAATCGCATCCTTACTCCCCAACAAGGCGATACATTTCTTGTCGCCACCCAAACAACCCTCCTGTTTCTCAGAATATCCAGTGTTAGCGGGTTTTACATCCACGTCCTTCCTATCTTAGTAATCCTGGTAGTAACAGTAGTTGCAGGAATAATTACCATAATGTTCCTTAAGCCAAAAAAGAAACGATACAATCTTACGCAAGAACAACAGGCTAAATAAGAAACTCAGTTACCGATTCCACCTCTTTCAGAGGAAATTGAAGAAGACTCTTAATCTGCCACAACCGAGATGACAGCCTAGAGGTTCTTCGGATTGTCGATATACAACGAATTTGCTGCGACATATGCTGCTGGTACATATCCACAATTTAGCAGGCAAATGGCAACCGTAATTCCATCCCTCTTAACCGCACTCAAATTTCAACCAAAAACTCTCCTAGATATTGCCTGTGGCGAAGGAACCTTCGCAATTGCGATGGCTCAACAGGGATTTGATGTAACCGGTATTGACCAATCATCTGAAATGCTGTCTATTGCAAAGAGACAAGCAAAACAGCACGTGCGAAAAGTAGTCTTTCAGAGAATGGATATGCGAAACCTAAAATTGCGAGAAACCTTTGATTTAATCACTTGCTGGTTCGATAGCCTCAATTATCTCTTAACAAACAAGGATCTCGAAACGACCTTCAAAGGCGTTCATGCGCATTTGAATTCCGGTGGCTTCTTCATCTTCGACATGAACACCATCTTTTGGTTGAAGACACTGGCAGACCGTTATGCCGTTATCATTGAAAAAGAAACCAATGACATTTTCCAAGTTCATCGCCATACTTTCGATGAGGAAAAAAGCATCGCGACCTTTCATCTTATTGCCTTTCTCAAGGAAAATGATTGCTGGCATCGTCGCGTTGATGAAACTCACTATGAGCGTGGATATACTATTGAAGAAATTCGGTCCTGTTTAAACAATGCAAAACTTACCGAAGTCGCTTGCTATGGAAATCTGGAAGAACGCCATCCATACACTCCGCAAAGTAAGCGAGTTTGGTTTATCACTAAAAAATAAGTCCACTACTTCTCTGCCCTAAGCGCGTTCTGGTAACTTTTCATCACATAAGGCATTACTTCAAAAAATTTTGATTTTTCTTTGATGGGGAGCTGCACCCACTTTTGCTTCACACGCTGGTCTGATTCAAAGGCCTTTGCCTTGGGAAGATTGAAGGCTTCTGCCCGATCCGCTTCAGGCAATCGCGTGAGTACAAAACCATCGGTGACTAAAAAACAAACAACTTCTCGCCAGCTTTGTAACATGGACAGCCAACCATCTTCTTAGTGGACAGATTGGGGTGTTGCAGCATTTCCTCTTCGAACTCTTCGCGAATCCCCTTCATTTGCTCCTCTGAATAAAACTTCACGGTTATTAGCTCGACTTGCTTCCGCTCTTGCTGCCTTATAGATAATTTTAACATACTACACAATATAAGACACCTCATACCAACAAGTATGTGAGAATTGGTGATACCCATGGAAATCCGCAAACTCACCAAAGAGGACATGACTCAAGTGGTCAAACTCCACCAATATGCCTACGGGTTCTGGACCGACCAGGATGTCCGCGACGAAGACTACACACACATGATTCCTGAAAACATCCTCGGGCTCTTCGAAGGAGACACACTCCTCACGGTTCTCACCATTATGCGAACGCAGCAATCTATCCGTGGCGTCCTCAAGAGTATGGGTGGAATCTCCATGGTGGGGACTTACCCTGAGGCTCGAATGAAAGGGTATGTCCGCACCATCATGCAAAGCGCCTTCTTGGAAATGAAAGAGACAGGTCTTTCAGTTAGTATGCTTGAGCCATTTCGGGAATCATTCTATTCTCGACTCGGATACGTACCTGCCCATGAGAAATTCCGACTGAAAGCCCCCTTTGACGGGCTTCGCATTCCGCCAGATGATGTCATTGGAGAAAGCTGGGTCTTCGAACGCGTTCCTGGCCATGAAGCAAAGGATACGTATATGACATTCATCCAAGAGTTTGCTCCTAAAGCCTTCCACGGATATGCATTCAATCCAGAAATTCGTGATGAAGAATGGAACCGACGGAACAAAAACCGGCTTTTCGTCTTTATCAAGAAAGCAGGGAAAGTCGAAGCTTTGGCTCGATACCAGATCAAAGGCTACATGCACTTTGACGAATCTGGCGAACTCATTGTCGAAGAAATGTACTGGCGCACCCTCCCTGCGAAGGCTGCCCTCTTTAACTATTTAGGCAAACACCGCGACCAAGTTCAGACTCTCCGAATGATAATACCCTATGGGGTCGATTTTCAACACTGGTTTGAAGATCTCAGAGACTGGATTGAACTCAAGGTCTGGCACCCATGGATGGTTCGAGTAGTTGATGTCAAAGAAGCCCTCATGGGACTTCCCGTGACTACAGATGGCGAACTGGTCATCACAGTAATTGATCCCCAATGTGGCTGGAATAATGGCAACTATGTAATCCAAACAACTAATGGTCGATTCACCGTCAAAACTACAAAACGGGCTGCGAAACTCGAATCTTCGATTCACGGATTAAGCGCCCTCGTATATGGAACTCACTCCATTGAAGCCCTCGAATATGCTGGCTGGATTAAAGGCGTTACCCAGTCAACGCGAGAACTTCTCGGCAGCTGGTTCCCCCAACTTCCTCTTTATAATCCTTATAATTACTGAACTGATTTAGATCATGGACCATCTCTGAGTGTTTTTCCATTCACAAGTACTTTTACAAGCTTGTTCTTTTTATTAGACCATTTATCCGGATTAAAATATTACTCGTTTTAACGTAAAAACAGTAAAATTGAAATGTGGCCAATCAACAAATAAAATTGAATTCCGGTTCAAAGGAGAGACATACAACTTGATTGAAGGAAAAAGTAGCCAATCATTAGCGCGTACATTAATAATTCAATACCTGACTATTACCCTTTTCAGCTACTTGTTCATCAATCTCGCCTTTTTCTTAGTTCTGTCTCCTCTTATTCCCAATGAACTCTGGGGTCCACTAGCTTATACTGGCTCTGAACCTGCGTTCATAAGATGGACAATTCTCACGCTACGATTTTACATCGCCCTTATCCCCTTTTTCATTAATGCCGCTGTTGGGCTCTGGTGGCTCATGCAAACCTTCGATCCCGATCCACCAATTCCTATGCGTCTTTTCTGGGGAAATCTTGCTGGACTTTTAATTGCACTACCCTTACTTCTACAACTCCCATATTTTATGGCAAGTCTCGCATTTGATCCTGAATTCGCTGCCGCTCAGGCTTGGTTGTGGTCAATACCCATCTTTGTTTGGACCGTTCTGATTTATCTTCTCGTAGTCTCCACAATAACCGCAAGCCATCCTTTTACACATATCAGGAAACTTTTCCTTAATCCCCTTTTCTGGCTGCTATTTGTTATTCTCATTCTTCATGCGTATTTCGCCTTCATTGGACTAGTGTTAATTGACCTCTCTATGACTCCACTGGTCTCAATTCTACTCGCAATTCTTATTCCTCTCCTTCTTCTTTGCTTCACTTCCCCCGCACACACAAAAATTTACCAAAAATCCGAATACTAACGAATTTAAACGCCTTAAGATTCAAACCGGTTCATACTTCTCGGATTTCAAAGAGAGAAATTCGGTTCTTTTGGATTTCTTCTAAGAAAACTAGCCCATCGATTAATTCATAGGGTGCGATGATTCCGCCCTGCCTGAGGACTTGGTCAATGGTTCGATTGAACGCAGTCACTGAATTGTGAGGTCGGAAAAAACCGTGATTGTGAATATTCTTATTTTCTGGATGATGTTGAAGTAAAGACATAGCCAGCAGGACAGTAGGCCATCCTGTTAAATGCTGCATGGCGGTAAACCCCTGAGGGCTGCCAATCGAAACATCGTCATGCAAAGTGATGACTTCGATGGCGTGCGGCTTGGATTTAGGTGTGGCTTGTGCCCATACACGAAGCAAGACAAGGTCAGGATATCCTGAGATTCTTGGATCATTAATGTGTTGTTTCCAATGAGCAAGGATGGAAGTTAATTTTCCGGTTTGTTGTAACTCTTTCCAAGTTTTGTAGTGGGGAGCAAAGCGGAGCGTTTTATATTCCAAATGGGAAACCATGTGTTGAAAACAGGGATCGTAACACATTCGTGAGGTTCCATCGGCAGTAGGACGCGCCTCCAACTTTGTTATTAGAAGCTGGTTTTCAACCTCTTGAAGGTATTCAGGTTCCATTCGATGCGTCAAGATGGCTTGTATCTGGGACTTACTAATCGTAAATGGGGCAATACCAAAGGGTAAAGGAGTATCTGTAACTGATTCCCAATATTCGGAGTGCGAAAAAGTTGTAGGTGTAACCAGCGTGCCATTCCGCAGTCCGTTGGCAATATGCTCATATTCGAAGATAAGCCCTTCAGGGGAAAATGTGGGACCATAATGGAGTTTTCCCCCTTTTGAGGTATGTTGTGGGAGTCCACCTACGCGCATCTGTACTGAATAGACTTTATCTCCAGAAACTTGTTCTATGGCTTTGTTATACATACTAACCGCTAGAATATTAGCGAGTCCCGGTGCGAGTCCATTCTCTTGGATGATTCGTGCACCTTCTTCGTTTTTAGCGATTGTAGCATCGAGCGCCTTAAGCTCTTCAAAAGCGGGGAGGTTTTGTCCTAAATCGAGGTAATCACATCCCAGTTCTCGAGCAAGGGGGATATACATTTGATGCGCCAAGTAAGTTGCAGCATTCAGGATAAGCCTGGGTGCTAGTTCTCGTACTGCATTTGAAACCACTTCGGTAACTTTAGTTGACTTTTCAGGGTGATCTTCTGGTGAAAAGTTTGATACTTCTTTGTCATCAGATTGGGAGAATGTTTCACGGAGTGACTTCACAGGACCAGAAGCTTCATTCTGCTGGATTTCCTGAAGGCACTGGGTTTCTGCAGGGAGAAATGGGTCATATATCCAAAGATCAACTGGAAAGTGCTGATGCTCTTGTTCTCGTAGGAGCATTCGTGCAATACCTCTACCCATTCGTCCGCAACCACTGAGTAGAACCGTTGGTCTTTGCATACGCACAACAGAATAATTAGACACGAATAAGCCTTGCTCTAAGGGATTTTCTCTGGTTGCGATTCGTTACTTATTGATAACACTCCGTAACAATCATAAACCCGAAAGCGCTTCCACAAACCTGGGAGGCACAACGCAGCATTGGTTACATCTCGAAAGTTCGAACTCAACCCAGAATACAAACCAAGAGGCGATCAACCACGAGCAATCCAACAACTCATCGATGGGTATACACAAGGAAAAGCTCAGCAAACGCTGCTGGGAGTGACTGGTTCAGGAAAAACCTTCACAGTGGCTTCTATCGTGGAAGCCTTACAGAAACCAACCTTAGTAATTGCTCCTAACAAGACCTTAGCTGCTCAGCTTACAAGCATGTTTCGTGAATATTTTCCTAATAATGCCGTAGAGTACTATACATCCTATTACGATTATTTTCAACCCGAAGCTTACATGCCTACCTCTGATGTTTACATCGAAAAAGATGCTTCAATTAACGAAGAAGTCGAGCGTATGCGATTATCCGCAGTGGCATCTCTTGCCGTTCGTAGTGATGTACTCATTGTTGCCACAGTGTCGTGCATCTACGGCATAGGCGCACCTGGCTCGTATCGAAATCTTGTTGTAGAACTCGAAAAGGGCCAGGAAATTCCTCGCGATGAGCTCTTTGCTCGACTTGTGCATATCAACTATACTCGCAATGATTTTGACTTTCATCGTGGTACCTTTCGGGTTCGAGGAGATGTAATCGAAGTCTTTCCAGCTTATGCAAATCATCCGATTCGATTAGAGACCTTTGGTGACACAATCGAGCGGATTACAGATATTGCGCCCGTGAAAGGGACGGTATTGTTTGAAAGGGAGAAGGTGAAAGTGTTCCCAGCCAAACAGTTTACTACAGACCAGCGCGTGCTCCCCGAAATCTTAGAACAAATTGAAGATGAACTAGCAATCCGTCTTAAGGAACTTGAGGCACAAGAAAAGATACTAGAAGCAGATCGTCTTCGTCGCCGAGTGAAATATGATATCGAAATGATGCGCTCTGTGGGGTGGACCGGAGGTATCGAAAACTACTCTCGCTACTTCGATGGACGTAAAGAAGGACAGAAACCCTACTGCCTCTTGGATCATTACCCAGCAGATTTTCTTCTCGTCATCGATGAATCCCATATCACTGTCCCACAAATCGGGGGCATGTATTACGGGGATTTATCGCGAAAACGGAACCTTGTTGATTATGGCTTCCGGTTGCCTTCAGCATATGATAATCGCCCTCTCACCTTCGAAGAGTTCGAACCTTACATGCAGACCATACTTTTCACCTCCGCCACACCTGCAAACTATGAGCGAAAACATTCGAACCAAATAGTTGAGCAAATCATTCGACCAACGGGATTAGTGGATCCGGAGATTATTGTTCGACCAACTGAAGGACAGGTTGAGGATTTGCTTGGAGAAATCCGAGCTAGGGCAAAGAAGGACGAAAGGGTTCTAGTCACCACGCTGACGAAACGGATGGCTGAGGATCTCGCTGACTATATGGTTCACGCTGGTGTCAAAGCTGAGTATCTCCACTCGGAGGTGGGAACTCTTGAACGAATTGAGGTTTTACGGAACCTCCGGCGTGGGAAACATGATGTCGTTGTGGGAATCAATCTCTTGCGGGAAGGGTTAGATCTTCCTGAAGTTTCCCTTGTAGCGATTCTCGATGCAGATAAAGAGGGTTTTCTCCGCTCCGATACGAGTCTGATTCAAATCATGGGGCGGGCAAGCCGGAATGTGAGTGGCACGGTTATTCTATTTGCCGATCGGATGACAGACTCCATGAAACGCGCAATCAACGAAAATAACCGACGTCGTGCCCTTCAAATCAAACACAATGAGAAATATGGGATCACGCCCACCACAATTGTGAAATCGATCACGGATATTGCTGAAGGGGTTGAACGT
>JABXGS010000152.1 GCA_016550425.1 archaeon | reverse complement strand
GATTTCTTCTTCACAATAGTTGATGTGTATATCCTCAACGATTTTAAACAATCCATATGACCCTTACAGGAATGCCTCCACCTAATGGATTCTTTACGAACCAATATCGAACTTTACCGAGAATATCATATTGCTAATTAAGACTAGATAGTCAACAATAGCAGAATATCTAATACTTGCGAGAGCCCCAATTGAGTTTATAAGCGAATAACAGCCACCATCTTCTTAAATCCTTAATTATTAGAATAGTTATAAAATTATTCAATACATTTTACATAATTTTTATCCAAAAATATCATATATGCAGCCTTTGCACTAAGCCTCATCGGTGATTCAGTGCAATTTACCCAGTTACCAGAACTGTTTGTCATCGGAATCTTCATTATTACTATTCTTTCTTCTGCAATCCTCATCCTCGTACTGTCTTACATCGTTAGCCCGCGTAACCCGAGTCCTCGTAAGGCCATGCCCTTTGAAAGTGGTCAAATTCCCACTGGCAAAGGACGGACTCGTTTATTTATGCAATATTATCCCTACCTGCTCATGTTTCTACTTTTTGACCTAACATCAATTTTTCTTTATGCCTGGGCTTTAACCTTAAACGTTCTTCCTTTAGGATCAATTATGTTTGTTGTATTCTTTATCGCAATTCTTGCATTTCCTCTGTTAATGGCTTTATATTTGTCTGGGAGACGAGAACTTTGGTAGATTATCAACTTCCAACTTCACACGAATTTCCTTGTTATGCTGCAGGCGATAAAAAAACCTTAGAACCTCCAACTGCCACAATACGAGTAGGAAGATTGCGTCGTCTTGCATCAGCTCTAACCAATCTAAAACCCATCCGTTACCTCGTTAACTGGGGGCGTAAATATGCTCTATGGCCAGTTCATTTAACTGTAGCCTGTTGCAGCGTTGAGTTCGGAGCAGGAATGGGCCCGCGCTTTGATTTGGAACGATTCGGAATGATGCCCCTAGGTTCACTCCGCCAATGTGACTTATTACTAATAGAAGGTTCTGTCACGAAGAAGATGGCTTCCCGTGTTAAAATGATTTACGATCAAATGCCTGATCCGAAATATGTCATCGCAATGGGTGCCTGTGCAATTAGCGGGGGCTTGTTTTGGGATTCTTATAGCGTTGTTCAAGGTGTTGATAAGATCATTCCAGTTGACGTGTATGTTCCTGGTTGTCCTCCTCGTCCTGAAACTCTTGCTGATGGCGTCCTTGAACTCCAACGAAAAATTCGAAATTCACGAGTGTAATTCAAGTGAAAAAGACTACCAAAACTGAATATGAACTCACCCTTGAGCTAGGTTCAGCTTTGGCTCAGAATATTCAGGAAATTGTTATTGCTAGACCAGGTCGTATTGACATTTCAGTACCTGCGTTAAAAATTCTTGATGTGGCTATTTCACTGCGTGATGATTTTGCATTTGACCAAGTAGTATCAGTGTCAGGTGTCGATTACGTTGAACAAGGAATTTTCTCGGTTATTTACCACATCGTTATGCGAAGGGAAAAGACCTATCGTCAACTTGTTATCGCGCTTAAGACAGAAATTCCTCGAGACGCACCCCGGCTTCACACCTTAGCTTATGTTTGGCCTAGCGCTGAGTTTCAGGAACGTGAGACTCATGAATTACTAGGTATTGAATTTATTGAACACCAGAATTTGGGACCCTTTCTGTTACCTGAGGACTGGGAGGGGGGGTGGCCACTTCGCAAGGATTTCGTATGGCCCTCTTCTAAGGAGGTAGAAAAGTGACAAAAGTCAATGATGAACCCTTCGAAATAAGTGTTGGACCTCAACATCCAGGTTCAGGTCATTTCCGACTTTTGATTCAGCTTGACGGAGATACAATAGTTAAGGCGAAACCAGATCCAGGCTATGTTCATAGGGGTGTTGAAAAAAGCGCAGAAAATAGGACTTTTCTCAACGTTATTCCAATGCTGGAACGCGTCTGTCTTCCTGATGTCAATCACCACGCTTTGGGATATGTTCACGCTGTGGAAGAAATACTTGAGGTGACCCCCCCTGAGCGAGCACAATTTTTGCGAGTGATTATGTGTGAACTTAATCGAATTATGTCTCACCTTTATTGGTTGTCTATTTTTGGCATTTTCGTTGGACATTCAACGGCTTTCATGTGGGCTTTTGCTGATCGTGAAGCTGTTATCGATTTGATGGAGTGGGTAACTGGTTCTCGAATCTCCTATTTTGCTATAGTACCTGGTGGAGTAAGGTTTGATGTTCCACTCGGATTCGAAGAACGGACGAACGAAGTTCTCAACTTTCTTGAAAAGCGCTTCGATGAACACTCGCGCATGTTCTTTCATAATTCAATCCTTCGAAATCGAGCCATGAGAACAGGGATATTACCCGCAGATGAAGCAATACGACTTGGTGTTGTTGGACCTACTCTTCGTGGCTCAGGAATTGACTCCGATATTCGTGTAGATGAACCATATGATGCATACAAAAAGCTCGATGTTCCAATCGCGATTAATGACGAATGCGATTCATATGCGCGATGTCTAGTACGGCTTGATGAAATGCGGAATAGTGTCTCAATCATTCGTCAAGCACTTAATGATTTACCAGAAGGAGAATTCCGGGTCAGAATTCCGTCACGAGTTAAAGAAGGAACATGTTTCACACGAGTTGAAGCAGCTCGTGGTGAACTCTGTCATTATTTGGTCACGGACGGTTCCAATAAGCCATATCGACTCAAAATAGCTACACCAAGTTTCCGAAACTTATCAGCTATACCATATGTCTTGCACGGCTGGCATCTAGCTGATATGCCAACTAATTACATGAGTCTTGATTATTGGCCCGTTGATGCAGACAGATAGGTGAAAACAATGCAAGCGATACCAAATATCATTGAAATCATTGCGGGCTTAATTGCATTTACACTAATTCACCTTCCTGATTTTATTCGCGTCTTAATATTCCCTGGTTTCCTCACACTCACTTTAGCCGCTTACCTGATGGTATGGTTCGAACGGAAATTTTTAGCAAAAATTCAAATGCGAGTTGGACCGCAGTACGCAGGACGCTTTGGTGGAATATTGCAACCCGTTGCAGATTTTCTAAAACTGTTTTTTAAAGAACACATCGTTCCTGAAAAAGCTGATCGATTATTTTTCCGTGTCGTTCCAATTGTATTTCTCACTTTGGCATCTCTCCCCATAATTGTGATACCTTTTGGATCATCAATTCTACCTATTCCTAACGCTACTTTTCAGGTATGGACACCACATATAGTCTCTTGGGTAATAATTAGTGAAGGCTTCGTGGCAACATATGGCTTGCTTATTTTCTTTGCTATCTCAGCACTCTTTCCGATGGTTGTTCTTATCGCCGGATGGGCAAGCAATAGCAAATACCCTTTCATTGGGGGAGTCCGTTCACTCTTTCAACAAGTTTCCTATGAGATTCCCATGTGGATATCAGCTTTAGCAGTCGTGGTGTTAAGCGGAACAATTAATCTGACACTAATTACATCCTCACAACAACAGATTTGGTTTATTATCCCCCTATTTCTTTCAGCCCTCATTTTCTTCATCGCTATTGTAGCAGAACTTGAGAGAATCCCTTTTGACTTACCTGAAGCTGAACCCGAAATTGTATCTGGGTGGATGACTGAATATTCTGGAGCGCCATTTCTACTCATCTATCTAAGCTTCTATGTCAAAATGTTCACTGTTGCAGCACTATTCACAACTCTCTTCCTAGGAGGATGGCTCCCATTCCCCTTTTTCGCAGGTGGAATGTTAACCCCACCACTACCAGTTCTGTTTCCTAACTTTCTTCCAGAACCGATATGGTTTCTTGTAAAAGTTGGACTAGTTACTATAGTAATTATATTCTTGAGAGGAGTCTATCCCCGAACACGTCTAGACCAAATTTTGCGTGTAGCGTGGTCCATCTGGATTCCACTTTCATTTGTGGCTTTATTTCTTGCTGCATCTATGGTAATTTTTGGTATATTTCCGATAGGAGGATTATAAGAGTGGTAAGATTAATTGATTCAATTCGACCATTAATCTCTGGACTCAAACACATTTTCTGGAACCGGTTAACTATAAAATATCCAGACCAAAGACTTGAACTTCCTAAAAAAGAAAGAGGGCGTCATTTCTTAAAACTAGAACGCTGTATCGGATGTGGACAATGTGAACGAATCTGTCCAACAATAGCCATTCATTTACAGAGCCTTAAGGAAAAATATTCTGAAAAAAACAAAAGAAACCGGTATCCAAGTATTGATTTTGGTCGGTGCTGTTTTTGTGATCTTTGCATTGAGGTATGTCCAACGAACGCATTAGAACACACTGATTTCTTTGAACTCTCAAACCTAACTAAGCCGCCGTTATATCTGTCTCCCATCGATTTTGCTAAGAAACCTGAGGCAAAAGGTTGGCGAAAAAAACAGAAACGAAAAGTCATGCAAATCAGTCGCAGGGGATTATATCATGATTGAAGTAAGTGATATCTTATTCTACACAGTAGCAGTAATAATTATTCTATCTGCAATCCTTGCTCTAGAATCTCGTGATCTCATTTACGGAGCAATATCATTATCCATAACGTTTGTTGGAGTTGCATTTCTTTTCATATTACTCGGAGCAGCTTATGTCGCTATATTCCAGATTGCTATGTATATCGGAGCTGTGGTAGTTCTCATCCTCTTCACCGTAATGGTAGTTGGAAGTAGTCAAAGTAAACCAAGGGATGAAAAACGGAGTGCCCGAATCGAACGAACATTAGAAGCTGGAGCTGCAATTATTGCTGTATTCACTATAATTGCGTTAATATTCACTTTGGGTACTAGCTTATTCACAATTGCAGGTCCTTACAATCTTACACTAATCGATATAGGAATTGCTCTCTTCTCACAATATGGTCTCGTATTCATAATAATGGGTCTTGTTGTGGCATCAAGCCTTATGGGTGCTTTAACGCTTGCAAAAATCGAATCAAGGAAGGTAAATAATGATACCAATAATTAATTACTTAATCTTGGCTGTAATCCTTCTGGCTCTTGGTCTATACGGAATCATGAGAAAGCGTAATGCCATTCGAATGCTGTTTAGCATTGAGCTGATTTACAATGCCGTAAACATTACAGTCATAGCTCTAGCTCGTTTTTTCCAACCTACAACCGTAGTCGGGCAGGTTGTAGTATTATTTACGATTGCGATAGCAGCCTCAGAAGCGGCATTAGGCTTAGCCCTTATTTTGGTTATCTATCGCCTGTACGGGGATATTGACATTCGAAAACTGACTAAACTAAAGGGGTAGAAAAAAACGCAGATAATTTTAGACTTTATATATTCAATTGTGATGTTGCTCGAGCCAACACTTCTTTTACAAACTATTTTGGTTCCAATTGTTGCTACACCATTTGTATATTTAATCGGCAAACGAGTTGGAATACGCGTTGGTTGGCTAGTAGCCGCCCTGTTATTTTATTCGACCTTCTTGCTCAGCATAGGATCAATTTTTGGAATTGTCCAAGCTTCTTACCCTTGGTATCCTATTGGAGAATTTGGCTTCCGTCTCGATGGATTGAGTGCTCAATTCGCATTGATTATCTCTCTTCTCTCGGCCCTTATCGCCATTTACTCTATGCCCTACATGAAACATCGTGTTGAGGGGAATGAGAATGCTAACCAACAATCTGCTGCGTATTTTGCTTTATTTCTCCTTTATTCTACTGGCATGCTGGGGGCGGTTCTCGCAACCAACCTTATAGAATTCTACTTATTTTTCGAATTAATGTTAGTTCCATCCTATTTTATCATCGCTCAATGGGGATATGGGGACCGCGAGAAAGTAAGCATGATCTATTTTATGTGGACGCATATAGGAGCGCTTGTATTGTTGGCAGGACTCCTCGCAACAGGATTCCTCGCAGGAGGATTCAATATTGCGTCTATCACTGAGATTGTTATACCAGAAATATTTCGTGTGGGGATCATTGTTGCAATTTCGTTTGGGTTTCTAGTAAAGATGGCAGTTTTTGGTGTTCATGTCTGGCTACCACATGCTCATGCTGAAGCGCCGACACCCATTAGTGCAATGCTTTCCCCGCTAATGATTGGAATTGGAGGCTATGGTTTAACTCGATTAGTCATTTTAATTTTTCCAACAACATTTCAAGCTATTAGCATATATTTCGCGATTTTGGCTCTGCTTACTATGTTTTACGGAGGGATTATGGCAATTGCCCAAACCGATATCAAACGACTATTAGCATATTCCAGTGTTTCTCAAATGGGATACATCCTTTTTGGTCTAGCATCTTTTCAATTCTTTGGAATCGTTGGAGCAACATTTCATTATATCAGCCATGCAACCTGTAAAGCGATCCTCTTCTTAACTGCCGGAGCGATTATTTTACAAGCAGATGGAATCCGAGATATTTCTGGCATGGGGGGACTTGTTCAACGAATGCCGGTTACTGCAACAGCGGCCATAATTGGTTTCCTAGGGATCCTTGGGTTTCCATCAACCAACGGTTTTCAAAGCGAATGGATGATCTTTGCGGGGGCATTTGGTAACGCTCTAGCGAATAACTCGTTAACGCTATTGATTATTGCAGCAATAGGTGTTATTGCCACTGTCTTTACAGCGGGATATTCTCTTTGGACTATCCGACGCATATTCTTTGGAGAACTACCCGAGGGGCTAAAAAATGTTGCAAGACCAAGCAAAAAGATTACAGTCCCACTCATAATTTTGGCGATCATCACTATCGTCCTGGGACTTTATCCTGAGCTTGTAGTTGCGCCTGTAAAAGCCGTCATTGAAAGTATAATACCATTTCCAGGAGTCTAGTAGCCCATGTGGTTTAGTCTAGAATTAGCCGCACAATTGATGGTAATCACCCCTCAAGAAATGCTGGGGGTCCTATTTTTCTGGGTATTTCCAATTCCCTTTATAGGGGCACTATTGACTCCACTTGTAGGAAGAATTAATCCGAAACTTAGAGACTATTTTGCCGTTTTTATTAGCTTCCTAGCAGCACTTGCAGCTACAGCTCTTATACCAATTGTACTAGGTGTAAGTTTTCCTTTCCCTCTTCCACCATGGCAATTGCCTTGGATCCCAACCCTGGGTATAACGGTGGGTGTTTTAATCGATCCACTTAGTGTGTTTATGGCGAACATTGTCGCCTGGCTTACATTTCTCATAATGGTTTACAGCTTAGGATATATGAAGGGAGAGGCGAGTCTCACTCGCTATTGGATTTTCATGAACCTTTTCCTCGGAAGCATGCTGCTAATTGTAATGTCGGATAACTTGCTTCAACTGTTCTTTGGCTGGGAGGGAGTCGGACTTTGCTCATATCAACTTATTGGCTTTTATTATACTGATCAACGGGACAAATGGGTTGGGGTGCCCGGTGAAACTGCATTAGGCGTCGATATGGCCTATCCGCCAAGTCATGCTGGAATGAAAGCATTTATCGTTACTAGGATTGGAGACGTTTTCCTTCTTGCAGGAATACTTGTTATTGGACTAACAGCAGGAACATTTAGCTTTATTGAACTAGCTGAACATACACCATGGGCTGCTCAGCTTGCCAGTGTGGGCTTATTAGTTCCAGTTTGTCTTTCCATATTTATTGGTGCAGTTGGAAAATCCGCACAATTTCCTTTACATGAATGGTTGCCTGACGCAATGGCAGGACCTACATCTGTTTCTGCATTAATCCATGCAGCTACTATGGTGAAAGCAGGCGTATATCTAGTAGCAAGGATGGCGCCCCTTTTCTATACTCTTTTGTACACATATGGAGGAGTACAGATCTTTTTCTACACTGTTGCTGGAATCGGAGTTTTCACGGCATTTCTAGCAGGTACACAAGCACTCGTCTCAAGTGAAATTAAGAAAGTTCTTGCATATTCTACCGTCTCCCAAATTGGCTATATGATGTTAGGTCTGGGTGCAGCAGGGCTTGCACCAGATTTTGCAGGGGGTTATGTTGCGAGTCTTTTTCATTTAATGAGTCATGCCATTTTCAAAGCTTCACTTTTCATGGCGGCAGGGGCAGTTATCCACACGGTTGAATCTCGTTTTCTTGATGACATGGGAGGTCTCAAGCACGTTATGCGTATAACCTACATAGCAATGATCTTGGGAGTTCTTTCTCTTTCAGGTGTTTTTCCTTTCTCGGGATTTTGGTCTAAGGACGCAGTTTTACTTGCTACATATTCAACTGGTAATATTGTCTTCTTCGCTTTAGGAATTGTTACTGCAGGTCTAACAATTCTCTATAGCTTTCGGATGATCGGTATGGTGTTCCATTCACCTAAGAGCGCTCACTTAAAGCACTTAGAAGATGAAGGACACCAGCTTCACACTCCGGGTAAACTATTCTGGGTACCATACGGGATTCTCGCTGTAGTTAGCCTTGTCCTTGGTTTCGCAGGACCACTTCTTGAGAGTGGTCTTCATATCTTCTTTGAACCACTCCTTCATGGAATAAGCAGTAACGGCGGAGCTATAGATCAGAGTCTTGCATTGGTTACAACCTGGACAGCCTCCGCGGCTGCATTATCCATTGGGGGGTTGCTTGGATACCTACTTTACATCCACCCCTCCTTTGATATTCATAAAGCAGTTAAGCAGAACAGCATACTACGGGCATTCAACAAGTTCCTTGTTAATCGATGGTACATAAATCCCCTGTTCTACAAAATCTTCGTGTACGGAACAATTCAGGCTAGCACTAGCGCTTATAGACGAATTGAGATTGGAGGAATTGACCAACTCAATGTCAAAGTTGCACCAGCAATTATTCGAGGATCGAAGACAGTATACCATACCGTTGAACAACGCGGATTTGACTCCGCGAATACAGGATTTGCAAAACTTGGAATCAAAGCATCACGGGTAGCAGATTGGTTTGATGTTAAAGCTATCGATGCAATTGCCAACAAAATCAAGGGAGTTGGAGATTGGCTCTCCCGTAAGGTACGACGCCTCCAAACTGGTATTACTCACCAATACGTGTTCGCTCTGGTTGCAGGCCTTGTAGTTGTTATTTTACTATTTGAGCCACTGCTTCTGTTTACACCAATGGTCCTAGTAGTGATCATTGTGATTGTCGTTATTACCGCAATTCTCGCCTTGAGGTGAATCAAATGCATTTATTGATTATAATCTTTCTTCCAATAATAGCCGCTCCCTTGATTTACCTTATAGGTCGTCTTAGTCTCCGAGCTGCACGATGGACCACATTATTGATTAGTATTGTTGTCTTTTTGGCATCATTTCTAATTTATCTTGGATTATTTTCACTTGATCCTAGCGACTTCCAGTTCACAATTAGTTTACCATGGATTGAATTCTTCGGCATTGGGATTCCTTTTGAGGTGGGTGTTGATGGTATTAGTGCACCACTTCTTCTTTTAGCAACCACCCTTAACATGTTAGCCACAGCAGGCTCCTTTACATTAGTCAAAACTAATGAACGGCAATATTACTCACTCCTTTTACTTTTCGGAGGAAGCGTTGTTGGAGTATTCACTGCACTTAACCTCATTGTGTTTTTTGTTTTCTGGGAATTAGCGATTATCCCAATGTTCTTTTTTATCGGCATTTGGGGAGGTTCTAAAAGAAAGTATGCTGCGATCAAGTTCTTGCTTTTTACCACACTGGGTAGTCTATTGATGCTTCTAGGATTCATAGCAGTGTTTCTCTGGTCAGGTGGTAGTACGTTTGATATACCAACACTAATTGCAAACCGACTACCACAAGAATTACAATTTATTCCAGCTATCTTATGCTTTATTGGCTTTGCAATTAAGCTTCCCGTAGTTCCTTTTCATACCTGGTTACCAGATGCTCATGTCGAAGCTCCATCTCCTATCAGCGTATTACTTGCAGGCGTTATGTTGAAAATGGGAGGGTATGGAATTATTCGGATAATAATTGGTCTATTCCGTGAATTCGCTATAATTTATGGCCAATTTATCATTGTCCTAAGTTTAACATCTGTATTATTTGCAGCTTTCACAGCGATGTTTCAAGATGATCTTAAACGAATGGTTGCTTTGACATCAATTAATCACATGGGTTTCGTTGCAGCTGGTGCATTTACGGTTTCATCTCTTGGTATTGCAGGGGCAGTATTACAGATGTTTTGTCACGGCTTCGCGATTGGTCTTTTATTTCTATTGACGGGTGTTATCCAAAGAGGAACAGGGACACGCAAAATTAGTCAATTAAAGGCCCTAGGTGTAGGAATGCCCCTGACAAGCCTACTATTGATATTGGGGTCCTTAGCTTCGATGGGTATACCAGGTTTTGGAAACTTCGTAGCGGAATTTAGTGTCATACAAGCAGCCATTGGTGTTCAGTGGATATTTGGTATACTTGTTTTAGGACCAGGAATTACTTCAGCTTATTTCTTATGGACCTTACAACGCATATTTCGACGAGCAGAACCAACAAATCCAGAAATGAAACCCGCATCAGCCTGGGAAATCGGCACACTGACATCATTTGTTGTGCCTATTCTAATCTTAGGAATATTGCCGTTTTTAATGATGTCTTTAGTTTATCCCGCGACATTAGCATTGCTTAGTTCAGTAGGAGGACCCTAAATGGAGTTCATCTCTAATATCATTCTCGGAACACTAGCAATCACTGGTATCCTTATTCCACTCTTAGATCAAGTAATCTATTCTCGTTCAGGGAAGCATGTTGCAGGATACATTGCAATACTTGCCCAATTAATCCCAGCTTTAATTCTTGGCTGGATTGTTATAGAAGAAATACCCCTGTCAACTTCGTTCGGAAATTTAATTTCCCCTGATGAGTTTGGTATCTTTTTTGCCATAGTATTTCTCTTAGTAGGAATTCTCATAACCATCGCATCTATTAGCTTCATGCAGGACGACCCGAATCAGGGTTCTTATTATGCCTTGATTTTACTTGCAGTACTTGGATCAATACTAGTAGCTCTCTCAATTGATTTAGTTATGCTTGATGTTGCTTGGGATCTAATGTTTGTAACAACATTGGTTCTTATTGGAATTCGGAAAACTGATTGGTTTTCTAGTGAAGCCGCATTCAAATACTACATTCTCGGAGCATTGTCCACAGCTTTTGTATTTCTCGCCATTGCATTCTTCATAGGAATAACGGGTACTACTTCTCTAATCGGTATAGCAATAGCACTTCCAAGTGTTCCTATTGAGCTCCAACCACTATTGTTACTAGCAATTATTTTCACTATCATAGGATTTGGTATTAAAATGGCAATCGTACCATTCCAATTTTGGATCCCTGATGCCTATGAAGGCGCTCCGACCCCCATTAGTGGATTCTTAGCAGGTGGAACTAAAAAGGCAGGATTTGCAGCCACCCTCCGAGTTCTAACGATCGTCATTATTTCGGCACCGGTCATAATATTAGCCCGGTGGAGCTTTACTATTGCATTTCTAGCCACGATTACTATGACAGTAGGCAATATTGCGGCCTTGACTCAGAAGAGTTTTCCTCGCATGCTAGCCTATTCCTCAATTGCCCACGCGGGATATATGTTAATAGGTATTGCATTTCCAAACACGGTGTATGGCATTCCTGGTCTCCTTTTTCATATCCTGAATCATGCCATCATGACCGCAGCAGCGTTCATTGCTGCGGCTGGTGTTTCTATAGCCCTGAAAAAGACCTCAGTTGATAGTTATGATGGATTAGCTAAAATCATGCCAAAGACGGCTTTTATATTAGCTTTGACGCTGTTTGCTCTAGCAGGAATCCCGCCGTTTAATGGGTTTTGGAGCAAAGCAATATTATTCATGACCACCGTTGAAGCCGATGCTCTTTGGCTTGGTGTGGTTATGATTCTCAATAGCGTCTTCTCATTGGGCTACTATTCATGGATAATCAAACGTATGTATCTAGATGAAACTACTATCTCAGCCAGAATTGCAGAACCTCGCGGGATTTTAATTGCATTAATTATTGCCGGAGCGCTTATCCTAATTATTGGAATCTACCCGTCGCCATTCTTGATATGGATGAATAGAATTACAGGATATGTTCCTTAGAAAAACTTAGAATTTTATGAGTCTATTATTGGTTTGAATCTATACAATTGTCAAATAGTTAAGAGTTCAATATCGCACTGCTTATCGCCTCGTGCCATACAACCCCTTCGGCTAACAGTCTTAACATTCATGTGGCAGACTAAAGAAAAAAGTTTTGGGTAATACATCTTATGAAAATTACACAAGAGACCTTCATATTTCCTACTGATTTCACTGTACAAACAATTCTTTGTCGTAATGAGTATCCGTTTTTTCCTTAGAGAAACATGAGCGTTATATCCAATCATATTCAATTCTTGTCGCAGCCTTTGGCTGAAAGATTCAAGGCTCATAGGAAATCGAGAAGTCTGACTCCACCGTTCTGCTGTTGCAATCGCCGCATTTTCTCCCATTGTTTTAAATAGACGCTCTGTGGCATCTGTGCCAATTTCATTTAGTAATGTCATTATAATGCGGTCAGATAGTTGCCAATACCTACGGGGAGGAACAGAAAGAAGGAGCGCTTTTTTTAGAACATAATTTGATGATGGACGTCCCCTTCCTCTTTTACCTGGCTTTTCTAAGGAGCTGTGGGCTTGTATAACATCTAAAGCAAGTAGATCAGAAATAACATACCGTATCGCTGCACTGCTTAGCTTCGTTCCTTCCGCAATCTCTCTAGTCGTTGAATTAGGGTTAGCAGCGATGAATTCTATAACAAGCGTGGCCGCGTTTACACGATTATGACCTAGCTTAGCGAAGGATGCAGTACTTAGAATATTTTTTTCAATCAAGATTTGATCAACTTCTTGAGCAGATGATGATTAAATATATTTATGATTTGTTCTTTAATTAATTTTCGATATTAATTTCGAGTAAATTTTAAAAGTTCATAATTCAGAGCCTTACTACCCAAACGGGTGTAGAGTGATGTTTAAAGCGTTCATCTTGGTCAAAGCTGTTCCTGAAAAAACACTGGAAATACTTGAGAAACTTAAAAAAATGAAGCCAGTAGAAGAGGCGGATATCGTCTACGGCGAATACGATGTTATTCTAAAAACCCAAGCAAAATTACCTGAAAACTTGGACGACTTTGTGTTTAATACACTCCGGCAAATAGACGGAGTCAAATCCACCACCACCTGCATCTGTGCGGGGAGTATACCTAGGTGATAGAATGAGTGAAGTAGCTGCCTTCCGAGAATATAGATTAAACAATGTATCAAGTAAACAATCCATTGGTATTGTCAATAAGGTTTCAAAACTAATGAGAGACATCATAAGCCCAAATGCATGCGAGATTCACACAACGGCAAAAAAAGAGGATCCATCCCAAATCGTTATTAGAATGACATGTGTTGATGGGAGTGCTGTCCATTACGCAGATGTTCGTTCCATGTTTAAAATAATGCAATTGTGCGAAAAAGAACACATACCCCACGACATAGGCGACCTCGAAGTAATTCTTGACTGAGCTCCTTTCTGGCTATGCTGGTTTCAATTCGCTCCACGAAAACCCATGAGTAGTAAGTCTGAAGCCTTCTTAGTGGTCACCATTTTTGTCTCGATGCCTACCGAAAGATGAAGGAGAACACTTAATCTGGAATCAGAAGTCAGAGATTGCCTTTAAGACTGCATTTTCCTTTTCTTCTGAAAACGTTCCAACATCTCGCCAGAGAATATTGCTAGCACAATCGACTAAGAAGAGATAAATCGTATCCTCCGTAGGAATATCTGATGCGTTAGTAGATTCACTCTTATCGATATGGATGATAATCTTTCGAGCGCGCATTTCTTTGTCAAGTATTCCGCCCTTAATCTCGCCATCAATCATCTTGCTAGTTCTATCTTTTTACAGATGGCTGATATGTTTTTATCTTACAGAACCTATTGAAACTACATTCCTTGCTTATTTGTTCAAATTTGACAAAGCTATTCATTAGGTGGCGTTACACGCAAAAACCGCCCAACAAGTGTGACAATATCGACAACTGGAATTTCTAACCCAAGCCTTTGCATTCCATGCGTTAAATTAAGAACACAAAAGGGACATGCTGAAACAACCATTGTTGCTCCCGTTTCTATGATTTCACCAACTCGTTCCCACGCCATGCGCTCTTCCAGAGGCATCGCGGCCTTTTCTTCTTCTGTTAGTTCATGATATTCACTTGTGAGTTTTCTTGCTGCATCCTTTACCTGAGTAGGAGAACTCGTAGGTTCAGCATCGTAGATTCGCTTCGCAGCAATTTCCAGGGCAAGCTCAGGAATTCCAGCTTTGACTCCGCCTCCTGCTCCACAGCACCGAGAGTATTCTCGAGTGCGAATCATTTCGACTAATGTTATGCCAGGTAAAAGATCAAGGATTTGCCGTGGAGCATCATAGACACCAACATGTCGACCGAGATGACAAGGATCATGGTAGGCGACGCGTTCATTAACGCCTGGAAGAGGTTCAATCTCAATGCCTTCTAAAGCTTTAGCGAGGAATTGGGTAATGTGTTGTACTTTGAACGGTAATTTCCCATAGTATCTTGGCCAATCAAGGACAGATGTCCGGAAACAACCCGAGCAGGAGAAGACAACGAGTCTAACGCCCTTTTCTTTGAGGGTTTCCACATTGTGTAGGACTAAATCTTTAACGACCTCAATTTGCCCTGTACGGATAAGAGGGGAACCACAACACCGTTCATCATTCCCAGGGAGCACAAAATCAACATCGAGTTTATTTAGAATGCGAGCCGTTGTGATGGCTAGATGTTGCATTTTATACGAGGAGGTACATCCGACAAAGTAGGCGATATCCGCGGTCTCAGCAACTTTAACATCAGCAGGGAGCCAATCTGTACGGGAGAGATGATCTTCTCCATACGGGTTATACTTGGTTTTCACGTTGTTTGGCCAAGCTCGCTGACGTTCGAGGGGGCCAAAACCCTGTTTCACCATATCAGCGCGTACTGTTTCCCATAAATCACAGCTTTTTATTCGTGACTCACACACTGTTTGACATTGTCCACAGACAGTACACAGATACAGGTCTTCAACAAACTTGTCAATCGTATTCCTGTCTATTACACTTCCCCCTCGAGCACGCCCCATGATTCCATAGACATGTTTGACCATTTCTCGCAGGTTTCGGATTTTTCCACGCGCTGTTACACCTTCGCGTTGTAACTGATCAAAAACTGGACAGAACTTAACACATTCACCACAATCGACACAAGCATCTAGCTCCATCGCCTGCTTCCGAGTTAATTGTGGAAAACTAACCTTTTCCTTATTCGTTGTCATTCTCATCAGCCCCCGTGACTTCCCGGATATATTCCTCCTCCCACTTTTCTTCAATCGCACTACGGACCATGATTATAGGTGCCGCGATGATATGCTGGAATTTTGAATAAAGTAAGACTGCAATCATCGTCCAGATAATGAATGCGTGAATGATTCCATACCATCCTCGAATACCAATGACATATTCATATGAAAACGCCATATGCCCTGATACTGCAATGGACAATAATAGAATCAGTGGCAAGTAGTTATGAAGGTTTGTTACCGCCCGCCCCTCTTTTGAACCTATACGGCTCCAAAAAGCCATTAGTACGCCAATTACAAGTGATATGGTCAATACATCGTGAGCAATAATTCGCATTTCCAGTGTAGCCCAAGGAAAGAGAATAGTTTCACTAAGTAAAATGAATCGAGGGAGCCCATGAAAGAGAAAGAGCCCTACAAATCCTACCAATATGAATCCGTGTTTTACCCATCGAAATATGGACTGGCGTCTTATCGTTCCACCAAACGTCCAATCAGAGATCACCGTCTTAACAAAAGCAGTAAATTTGGTGCGAAAAGGTACATCGATGAGCCAACCAGCTGTATGCTCAGCAGGACCCTTGTGTGGTTTCGTCCAACGGAGAAGGATTCGAATGAAACCTATCGTAAAAAGGGCTAAGGCAATCCAACGGTAGAAAATCAAAATCTGAAGCACTAGCTCTAGTTGCATAGAATCGCGTCTTTAATCTCTATCCAATACCCTCAAATTTTCATCAAAAGACTTTCTAATTTACTATTTGCACTCCTTTTTAAACAGTTCAAGACTATGAAAAGAAAGGGGAAAATTGGAGGACCTGACATGAAAATCACTGGCCCTCCAATTTCGTTTTCGATATGCAAATCTATGTCCATAATCCCAAGAATCGTAGGATTGCATTTTTGAATTCCTCAAGCTTTGGACCGAGCCACTGGTCTATACCAAGGTATCGACCGGCTTGATAAATTCCTACAACGAAGAATGCAATTGAGCCAAGGAAATTGACACCGAAGGTGGAGACACTCAGCCATCCTAGCAAGAAGAGGAATGTCCATTGCATGAGTACACCGCCAAATGAGCCTAATCGAGTGAAGAAACCGAAGGTAAGGGATAGTCCGACGATTAACTCACCTCCAGCGATAAGCATGAGAAAGAACGTTGGATTGATTAGAATGACCGCGTTGAAAAATCCTTGAATATATGGACTAGGCGCCGAAGATGCGGCAAGCATGAGTAGTCCATAGTCGGTGGGATAGGCAGGATTAAGGAATTTTTCTAAACCGCCATGCAGGAACTCATAGCCCAATCCTAATCGCAATGGTAGCAGAATAGCCAGAATTGGAATTTTGTTAGGCCAAACCCATCGCAAAAAGAATATTGTTGGTATCAGAATTATGGCGATAATAACAAGTGGCGATAAGGCTAAGTTGAGCCAGGGAAAGAGAATCGTAGGATCTGGAACCACCCATTGTGGCCCCAAAGTGAGTAGAACAATGGTTAGTAGAATCAGATCAACAATCACTAGAAATATTAGGGTAATCCATTTATTTCGATTTAATTCCATAATTATTTCTCCTAATAGAGAGATAGAATAGGAGAAACCGGGTTGCCTTTTTATATATTGCACTGTTGTATTTGTATAAAATTGAATAAATAGATAGGCTGCCATACAACCTATTTGATGGTTTCTTCATGTCTCTTCTCATTAATCCAGGTTATAGCTGGATTTCGAGTTGACACCCGTCATCTCCATACGACATACAACCCACTCGCTCGACACTTCGAATTGGCTGGTCGCACATTAGTGAGAAAAGCGTTGGGGAGTAGTTGTTGTGAAAGCAGTATCTTTCGCTGCCTGTGTTCCCACGTCTTGAAAAAATTCAATTGTGCTGTTCTCTCCTAATTTTCTGATTTAAGTGGAAATCAGCATATCCGAGAGTTGCCAATACTGACGAGGAGGAGTCGTGAGGATTAATGCGTTTTGGAGACAGTATCGTTGAGCTATTTTTCCTCGTTTACGGGATTTATTTGTGTCGATGTGGCTTTCAGTGACTACACCTCAGGCGATGAGATCAATAAGGGCGTATCGGATAGCAGATTCACGAGTTCTAGATACGGTTGTTTCGGGTGTGGCCATTTAGTGCTACTCCTTGCAGACAAGTAGCATAGAAGGGTATCAAAAGGGATATTCTTTGAAACGATATTAAAAATCCGTGCCATTATAGTAACCTACCTTACAGCCTTGTGTTGTGAATAGATTTACATAAGACAAAGCAAAGATTGTACAGGTACCTGTTGTGAACTAACAGGCTAAGACTACTCAGTGATTACGATGAAAGACCAAGATTCAAGTGTGGAGTACAGAAATGAAGCCGCAAAAATGCGGACGTTACTAGCTGCGATTCGAACCCTTGAAGCCATTCGACGGAGTAAGCTAGCCGTACTTCGAACTGGCATTAGTGTCTTAGCAATTTCAATAACGATTATCACTGTACTAATCTCTACCTCTGCATTTTGGGACCTGGCAACAGTAATGGTCTTGTTATGGTTTGTCACTATCCTCCTTGCTACTCTTCTGATTATTGGAGCTTTTCTTTTTTGGAGGGGGTTACGCGGCATGCGAGAAATTGATCGGCAACGATACAAGCTAGCTCTGGAAGTTGAAGCTACAGATCCGACTTACAAAGATATCTTCCATGAACACTAACACCATGGTAAAAGTAAACTAGATTGAATCTGCATTGAAAGCAAGAAATGGTGTTAGTAGTTCATCCTTTGTCAAGGAACCATGACTGCTCAAAAGTCCTAGCCAGGGAAGAAGCCCCACAGACTCGGTGGCAAAGTCCTCTCGTTCCACTCGAAGACTCACTCCACTTCGCGCAATAAGAAGAAGGTCGCCAAGCCTTTGAATTACTCTTCGGCTTACCGGTTTGGAAAGTAATTTACTCTGATTAAGTTCTTTGGGATCAAGAAGAATAGCTTTATCTTCAATTCGTTCATGAAGCCAGTTTGTCAGTTGACGGCGTTTAGATGCAGATCGACAGTAGAAATGGGTTACACGGCCTGAATGACCAGGTGGTATCTTAAGTGTTCCGCGTATCTCGTCAAGATCTTCCTGGGGGATGGTGATTGAGCGTCCTTCTTGGAGAGGATTTTGTCCATGGTCAGAACACAGGATAATTGTAGTGGTCTTTGCTACTGAGCTTGGAAGTTGTTCAATAAAGGCACGAAGCTGTTGATAAAATATATTACATCCAGCTTTGTATTCGGTTGAGTAGGCACCATATTTGTGGGCAAGTGTATCGATGAGTGGAAAGTATAGAGTTGTGAATAGTGGAGAGGAGGGGTATTCATCGAGTACCCGCCTTACCATTCCAAACGCATCGATGAACCCGTTATATGTGAAGACATTCTTTTTCAGAATAAAGAACCGCCCTAGACCTGTACCGGGTATTTCACGTGGAAGTCCTTCCGCTTGAATTAGTTCAGGATGCCGCTTGTTTAACAGGTCTGGGATGCCAGGGGCCCAAAGTAAGGTCTTGACATCAATTCCAGTGGCTGCAATAGCATCGCGCCAGCGTGTTTTATCACCGGACATTTTCAAGGTATCGATAAGCGCATTATATTCTTTGAAATAAATAACATGTCCGAGAATTCCATGTTCACTAGGGGGGAGTCCAAAATAAATACTGGGAATTGCAGCAGAGGTGATTGAAGGAAAGGTACTGCTGAGCGTTATTCCATTCAAATCTTCGAAGAAGGCTGAAAGCTTGGTTCCTTGGAAGTTTTGTATTCCTAAGCTGTCTACTATGCAGATAATGACATGTTCGGCATTCAATGAGTTATTGGATTCGAGATGTTTAGCCACACTCGGAACATCAAAAAGATCATCACGCGGAATAGGTACATTCATACAACCGAGTGCTGTAGGCAAGATGCGGTAGATGTTTTGTTGATAATCTGGAACAAAAAGATCATCGGTGTCCCCCAAAGGTGTTAATTTTAGTGACAATAAGAGTGCCTCAAATAGTTTGGATAATTGGTAGAACCACTTTCGGGGGATTTAATGTTGTGGAAACGTTGATTATGGGAAAATTGGGGTTCTCCACCATTTTAGCTTGAGGGACGAAAGACTCTTTATTAGTTCTAGCACAGTTGTCTAGAATAGGAGTATACGGCACAGGGGAATACTGACCGTGATAAAAGGATTCGCAGTCTTCCGCATGGACCCGAAGATTGGCCCCCAGCGCATTTACCAAAGTGATACCATAGAAGAAATTAGTCACCAAGAAGTTCTGGCAATTTTTGCTACCCATAACTTGTTTCGTGAAGGCTTTCGTGGAGTTCATGTAAGTAACCGAACCTGGGCAACCTATGTTTTTCCGCCATGGATCATAGCGCTCTTGTTAGGACCCGACGAACCGATTGGACCACTTCGAGAGCCGATGCAAAAAACTCTTCACGAAGGTAAATTAGGTGAAGAGCAGAAACCTGAAGACTGGAAGAATCTCTACCATGAACTTTTAGTGGAAATCCAAAGTTCTCCTGTAGCAGATTTGTTGACATCGAAAAAGACGACAGATTTCCTCAAGGAAATGATTGCGTTAGACATTCTGTTTTTTGACCCACATTTCAACTTTGAGATTGGAACTACTTATCCTGCGGCGGACCATCTTACAAGCCTTAACAGTTATGATACCCGTCTCTTTTTAGAGAAGCTGACCTTAGCGGGTATTTTCACTAGCGAGCCGGTAATTGGTGTTACGCATTGTCCAATCTGTCTGGGTTTCAAAGTGGTTAGCCGTTTAGCTTGTCCGCAATGTAGCGTAACTGCTTTGGATGTCGTTCGATTTCCTGCGTCAAAGAAATCTGATTCAAAAACGGTTAATCCTGTTAAAAAGCCAGTGGAACTTTTCTATTCTTGTCTAACCTGTCAACATACCACGAGCGAACCTGTTGTTACTCTGCTGTGTACCGAGTGCGGGTCTCAATTCCAACCTGATGAAGCGGCTTATCGCAATATGGACCGACTTGTCTTGAATAGACCTATTGCTGATTCCCTAATCAAAAAAGTCGAAGAAGGCAATTCAGATTAAATGCGGTCCCAGGGTTTTCCTGCTTTTTCATATGAAGAATAGATTTTCTTTGCAAGGGATTCGAAGACATCATCGACGTTATAATCGTCTTTAGCGCTACTTTCCAAGAAGTCCATTTTTAATTCCTTAGCTACATCTTTCCCTTCTTTTTCCTTAACAACTCGCTGTTCTTTCAAATCAGACTTACAGCCAACTAGCAGTAGGGGAATGCCTTCGCAGCGTTGATAGACTTGTTGCATCCAATGATCTATCCGATCAAAAGATTGTTGGTCTGTTACATCGTAGGCAATGATGGCGCCCGCAGCACCCTCGAAATATAAACCGCGAATAAAATCGAAGCGTTCTTGTCCACCCGTATCGTAGATAACGAGTTTGATATTTGTGTCATCCTTAAGTTTGATCTGTTTGGTGAAAAAGTCAACACCTAAGGTGAACAGGTAGCTTTCATCAAATTGACCAGTGGTATAACGACGGGCAAGGGAGGTTTTACCAACCCCTGCATCGCCAACAACTATGACTTTGTAGACAACTTCAGCGAGTTCTTCCATCCGATTTTCACCCTCTGGATTCCTAATTTATCACTCACTGACATCCCTTTAAGTGCTTCGTGTTGAATTCTGACCAGGGGTTGAAGATTAGGGTATCTACAAAAATTTAAACAAGGAAAAAAGTTAGAAGAGACTTTTTTGGTTGGAAGCGAAAGTCCTTTTGGGGAAAAGGATGCAGTAGATGAGTTACAATTTGTCATGTATACGAAGGCGTTGATTATGCCCGAAGTTAATAATCAATTCAATTTATCGGTTGATCAATTACCCCGACGTTGGTACAATTTAGCCGCGGACTTACCCGAGCCATTACCTCCACCCCAGGATCCAGAGGAGGGCCCCTCACGACTCGAGATGCTTCCAAAATTTTTGTTAAAAACCGCGCTTGAACAAGAAAATTCTACTGACCGTTGGATCGACATTCCGGATGGTATTCGAGAACTCTTCATTCAAGCAGGACGACCACGCCCCCTCATGCGGGCGCTGCGATTAGAGAAGGCGTTGAAACTACCCAAAGACATTCGTCTTTATTATAAACGGGAAGACCTCTCACCCACGGGATCACATAAAGTCAACACAGCCCTTGCTCAAACCTATTACGCTGTAAAAGAAGGATATTCAGAAGTTACAACTGAAACCGGAGCTGGTCAGTGGGGTTCAGCCTTATCATATGCAGCGTCACTCAATGGTTTGAAATGTCGAGTCTTCTGGGTCCGCGCGGCCTATCGTTGGAAACCCGGGCGCCGAACGCTTATGAATCTATTTGGATCTGATGTATTTGCCTCACCGAGTAAAGAAACCGAATTTGGCCGCAAACTGCTTAAACAGAACCCCAAACACATTGGAAGCTTGGGTATCGCAATTAGTGAAGGTATCGAAGATGCTTTGAGCCGTGATGGAAGCATCTATTGTTTGGGCAGTGTTCTTAGCCACGTATTACTCCATCAAACTGTAATTGGGCTTGAAACTATTGAGCAATTCAAGATTGCTGAGGATACCCCCACACTCCTTATAGGTTGTTTTGGTGGCGGAAGTAATTTTGGTGGGTTTAGCTTGCCTTTCATCGGTGAAGTACTCCAGGGTAAACGAGAGTGCACCTTTTTGGCGGCACAGAGCGAAGCTTCACCCAATCTTGTAAAAGGCAAATATATCTACGACCATGGTGACCATGCAGGAATGACTCCATTATTGAAAATGTATTCGCTGGGTCATGATGTGGAGATGCCTGAAATATGGGCTGAGGGGATTCGCTACTCTGGAGCCGCGCCTATCATGAGTGCGGTTCGTAATCTCGGCATGCTTGATGCTGTTGCGTATCCAGTTGATGAGGTGTATGTCTATTCTCAGGCCCGTCGGTTCATAAAATCTGAAGGATTCATCCCTGCACCCGAATCGTCTTATGGTGTGTGTGCTGCGATTGATAAGGCTCTTGAATTTAAAAAGAAAGGTGAGGAGGCAGTTATTGCCTTCAATGTTTCGGGACACGGATTCTTGGATATGCAAGCCTTCGCGAAACCACTAAAAATTGAGTGATTATTTTTCGTGAACCAGTAGATAATATTGAAAAGACTAATTTGACTCAGTCTGCTCAAGCTCATCGATCAATTCCTTGATTTTCAGCCCAAATTCCTCAATTTGGTCTCCCATATATTGGGAACGTTGAGGAAGCTCTATAAGTTGATCACCCAGTTCTTTCAAATCAAGATAATTGATTTCACTAATTCGAGGAGCTAGTGGATGGCTTCGTCTACGAAGGGTTTTTTCCATATCATCCATTCGAACTTGAACATCCAGCATTATCGCGGCAGCTTTTCTGGCAGTCGACTTCTGACCAGCGAATTCACCATAGGGAAAGAAAAGGCGCCATACCACATTTCGACTCTTTGGCCGTGAAATTTCATCTAATTCTTCAAGTGCTTTATTTAATAAGTCAATGATATAGCGTAATTGTTTGAGAATTAGGTTGTCTCCCAAGGTGAAGTCCCAACCAACTTAAGATAATGGTTGTTAAGTTTTAGTCTTTTCTCTTAATGATGCTGCAGGGTCGAACTCAAGGCGGAGGGGAGGTCGTGGGAACCAACAGGACACCCAATGACCAGGTTCTAGCTCTTCTAATGGGGGTTCTTCTTGGCGACATTTATCTTGAGCGAACTCACAACGAGGAGCAAATAAACAGCCTGGCGGTGTATTGATCGGGCTACCGGGTTCACCAGGGAGGACTTTACGTTTTCTTAGACTTGTTGGGTCCGGTGACGGAACTGCAGAAATCAATGCCTGACTATATGGATGGACGGAGCCATGAATTACCTGATCGATAGAACCTTTTTCCATGATTTTTCCGAGATACATGATGGCGATTTTATCGCCGATATAGCTTGCTACAGAAAGATCATGGGTCACGTATATGTAAGCGATATGAAATTCACGCCGAATCCTTTCGAGTAGATTCAGAATTTCAGAGCGAATGGACACATCAAGCATTGATACCGGTTCATCTGCTACAATGAAGGAAGGATTCACTACAATAGCACGAGCAATAGCAACTCGTTGCCGTTGACCGCCACTGAGTTCGTGGGGATAACGGAACGTGAATTCTTCAGGTGGAACGAGTTGGACCGCCTTAAGGGCTCTTATGACTCGATCCTCTTCGTCCTCTCCAGATTCAGCAATCTTGTTAAGTCGTAAGGGTTCTGCAATTGTATCATAGAGACTGAGTCGGGGATTTAAGGAAGAGTAGGGGTCTTGGAAAATCGTCTGCATTTTTGCACGAAGTCGCCGAAGCTCACGTCGACTAATCTTATTGAGGTCATGCCCCTCAAACTCGACGACCCCCTCTGTGGGTTCAATCAGACCAACAAGAAGCTTACCAGTTGTAGTTTTGCCACACCCTGATTCTCCTGCAAGACAGTAAAGATCCTCAGGGTATACATCTAATTCAACGTTGTCGACCGCTTTAAGCCAAACTTCACCCCCAAGAAGCTGAGAGAAGAAGCCAGCACTCACGGGAAACCATTTACGAAGTCCCCGACAGGTTACAATTGGCTCTTTACTTTTGCTCAATCTTCACCCTCCTTTTTTCCAGGCGTCCAACTTTCATCTGTAATCTTTCCAGAGGCAAGATGGCAGGCCGCCTTATGACCAGGGCTCACATCTATTAAATGTGGATCTTCAACTTTACAGAGATCTTGAGCATACTTGCAGCGCGGGTGGAATCGGCAGCCAGGTGGTGGATTTAAGAGATTGGGAGGAGACCCAGGAATGGATGCAAGCGTTTGATCGCTTGAGCGTTCAATTGAAGGAATTGAAGCGATTAGTCCTTGGGCATAGGGATGCCAAGGATGTTGAAAGATTTCAAGTACTGAACCTGTTTCAACAATTTTCCCTGCATACATGATAAAGACATTGCGACAGGTTTCTGCAACGACAGAAAGGTCATGGGTGATGAGCATGAGTGTGATTCCTAGCTCATCAGCAAGTCTTCGAAGCAGCTGCATGATTTGTGCTTGCACTGTAACATCCAGAGCCGTTGTGGGTTCGTCGGCAATGAGGAATTTCGGATCACAAGCGAGAGCCATCACTATCATGGCACGTTGTTTCATTCCACCACTGAATTCAAAGGGATAGTGATTAACACGATCTGGGTCCATGCCTACTAGTTTGAATAGATCTCTTGTTTTTACCAATGCTTCCTCTTTACTTAATTCTCTGTTATGTTTAAGCATGGCTTCTGTAATCTGATCACTCACTCGAAGAATAGGATTGAGAGCGTTCATGGCCCCTTGAAAGACCATAGCGATTTTTGTCCAGCGAATATTTCGAATTTCCTCATCGGTCATGGCAGCGAGGTCGTCACCATCAAAGTAGATGTGTCCTCCCATAATTTCACCAGGCTCGGGTAACATGCCAAGAATGGCAAACGCTACCGTGCTTTTTCCACATCCGGATTCGCCAACGAGCCCAACGGAATCACCTGCTTCAATATTAAAGGTCACATCTTCGACGGCTTGGCAGTCACCGCGCCGCATACAATAGTATACGGTGAGATTTTCAACTTTTAATGACATTACTAGCTTCTCCTACAATTTCCTAAGTCTAGGATTGAGTGCCTTATCCACAGCATACCCAATGAATACGAAGCCCATGGAGAGCAACGCAATACAGAATCCAGGCGGGAGAAAGAACCACCATGCAGGTGGAGTTTGCTGCATCGCCCCGCGGGCATAAGCTGCTTGGAGCATCCGGCCCCATGAAACTAAGTTCTGTGGAGTTAACCCAAGAAAGCTGAGGCCAGCTTCAGAGAGAATAGCCCCTGAAACACCAGTTGCGAGTTGGACAAAGACCAGCGTTAGCACATTTGGAAAAACATGACGAAAGATGAGGTATACATCTCCGGCACCAGCAGCTTTTGCTGCTTCCACATAAGCTTTCTCTTTTTCAACTAATACTTGTGACCTAATGACTCTAGCGGGACCGGGCCACGCAAACAAAGCGATGACAAAGACCGTAATCCCCAAGCTTGGCGACATCAACGCAGACAATATCATCATGATAGGCAATGTGGGCATGATGATAAAGAAATCTGTCACTCGCATTGCTGCTTCGTCGATTACGCCACCAAAGTAACCAGCAGCAAGTCCAAGGAGTAAGCCAACAGCAACTCCAATGAACGTCGCAACAAGTCCAATAAAGAGAGACACCTGTGCACCCCAGAAGAGTTGGGCCATTACATCCTGACCAGCATCTGTTGTCCCTAATGGTCCCCAGAAGTTACTATAGGCCCAGAGTTGGACTTCGTCAATCCAAAATTCTACCGTCCCCGTTCGAGTCACATCTGTTTCGGTGAATTCTAACCCAATTTTCACGCCAATAGTTTCACCAGGTTGAAATGCACGACCGATTACTTGAGAAGTGTATTGCCTTCGAAACGTGGACCAGTAGTCAGGATACTCCGGATAAACACGAAACACGTAGTGAATAGGAAGTACAAGTGGATCATCTAGAGCAGGATTCACCAATTCAAAATAAGGACGAACCGAATTATCAGTGAGATTCCCAGTGACCTCTATCTTAATGGTCCAGATGAGGTATGAAAGGGCACAGGGGAAATACTCCCACTCAAACTCTCCTTCTGCATATACTTCGCGTCCTGAAAAGGTTTCATTGTTATCGTTATCATCTACGACTAATACAAGTGACCGATTAGTGCCTGTAGCACTAGTGACGTAATCAGTATAATCCCAATAATATGATCCTATTGGATCAGTATCATTCACGACCCATGTATTGTCATAATCGAAATATGGGTCAGTCATAAAGTTCTTACCTGGCGCGGAAATGTAGTTGCCTACATCTCCAGGAGCAGTCCAGGACATCCATTGAGGCGCTGCGAAGTTAGGACCAACCATAACCAATTGCCCAGGGTACAAAGGAAATAGAAGGGGGGCAACCACCGCCATAATGACAAACCAAATAACAACGGCAAGTCCGAATAGCCCTTGTTTTACTTCACGATAACGAGTCCAAACACCTTGAGCTCGTTCAAACATACTTTTCCGGTGCTTTATCCTTTTTTCACTCATAGACTAGATCACCCGGCAAGGTTACCCACTCTATTGGGTGTCCATATCAACAGGAGCACTACTTACTGGGCGAAACTACTTAAAAGTTATATTAACTTGACGGTAATGGCACGAAAACAAATATTGCCGTCACCGATGGATTTTAGCAGTTAAGAATTCTTTTTAAGCCACCAAAAAAAAGCGGAATAGATATGATACGACGTACACGCATAATCGTTTTTCTAGCCATAATCCTTGGTTCATCAGTCATTTTAGGTATCTCCTCTTTCTACCAAATCGACACCTACCGTGCATTCAGCTTCCCAGTCGAAATCACCGAAATCCGAATTCTACAAAACACATCAAGTGGCGCATATACTCGTATTGAAGTCGATATTCGCGTCTATAATCCCTCTCTTACTTTGCCTCTACACTATCAAAAGGCAGAATGGTGGATTTACCTTAATGGAGAAACTTTCGATAATGGGTTTGGTACAAAAACTAGTCCAAGAGATATACCTCCAGGTGAATATTCTGACATAGGATGGCATTATGCATTAACCCCAGAAGATTATGCGATAATTGATACTGCACGGAATAGTAGCAATTGGAATTGGTTTCTTTATTTAGAACCCTTCGTTGGAGCAGGTTTTTTAGAAGGGGAAGAGGTGACTCGAGGATTATTTTATGAAACCGTTTCCATTATTCCTCTCTAATTATTATGATTTCCATCGGTGAGCTACGACGAACTGGATCAGTTTGGGGACCAGGAAGATATTTTTCTGTTAGCCAAAGATAGATTAAAGCGATTGCTGAGAATGCAATGAAAGTTACACCAATCCAAAAAACCACAAGACCAACAAAGATAAAGAAAGAAATTATCACTCCGAGAATTACGAGCACGACCCCAATTACAATGAACCATTTTAAGGTTGACTTGGTCGCTAATAGTGCCCGAAAGCCCATTTGACTTGACATTCAATTCACCTTATACAATCTCTTTTCAGGAGCGTTCTAAACCATTGAACAGGCATTATTACTACCTCTTTAGATAGTTTTATTAGTATTAGGCTTTCAAAGAACTCGGCTAACAAGAAGCGATGTGATCTCATGGGTTTGCGAAATTACCTTGTTAAACGTGTTATCGTAGCAATTGCCCTTTTCATAGCAGTTCTCGTATTCAACTTCTTCCTCTTTCGAATACCCGTCTTCGTTTTAGGAATTGATCCCGCAAGCCTGTACATAACTCCCGGAATGGAACTCGATTCAATAGAAAGAATTCGGGTCCTCTATCAACTTCCCCCTGCAAATGCCACATGGTACGATTGGTTCCGACACTTTGTCCGATACATGCAAAACATGCTCACTGGGCAATTCGGTCAAAGTTTCATGAGCTTTCGCCCAGTAGTCATGGATATTCAGGAACGACTACCCAACACCCTCCTCCTAATGGGCACTTCAATGATCTTTGCTGTCTTATTAGGCGTCGTCACTGGCATAATTGCTGCCAGCCGACACGGCGGGGCTTTAGACACCGGCCTTATCACCTTCAGCCTAACTATGTACAGTTTACCAGTATTCTGGATGGGCATGGTCTTTCTCCTCGCCTTCTCCGTCATCCCACAGATGTTCTTTGGAATCGCCCTCTTCCCTATGGGTCACACAATCAGCCCACCAGGAACCGTTCCTAATGATCCAATTTCTTATGCCCTCGACGTCGGTTGGCACCTCGTTCTCCCCACGCTTACCTTAACGTTGGGATTCTTTGGAGGATACATGCTGCTGATGCGAAATACGCTAGTCGATGTCCTAACTGAAGACTATATCCTCACAGCGCGTGCCAAAGGACTCGATGAACGCACTGTAATGTACAAACATGGAGTGCGAAATGCATTCCTCCCTATCATCTCCTTAATTGCCATTAACTTTGCATTCATCATATCTGGAGCCGTGCTAACTGAAACTGTATTCGTATGGTATGGGATGGGAAGATTACTCTATTACTCACTTATCAGCAACGATTGGCCAGTTGCACAAGCGATATTCTTTATGATAGCGGCCGCTGTCATCGTTGCTAACATCCTCGCGGATATCCTATATGGCATCCTGGACCCACGAATAAAATATGGTTGATTACCCAAGAGAGACTACCTTTAATCCAACTCAGCTCCGAGGACGAACCTATGCGATTCCCAAAAGACCGACTTATCCTAACAGTTTATTCAACAATAGGAGCAACAATTATTAGCACCACTATCCTCCACGTCACATTAACTATGATCTATCCTATAATCGCTTTCAATGCGATTTTTCTCCTCTTTATTCCCGCCTTTTTAATTGGGGTTTTAGCCATCGAATTCAAGGATGCTCTTACTGCAATGTTTCTGACAATGGTGTGCACCATCATTCTATTTACTTATATTCGCGCTCTTCCTGCATTTCTCGGAATAATCACTCAAGCAATTACCTATTTCATAATAGGCCAGTTTGCCTTGTCATTACCAATTTTCTTTCCTCTCGTTCTTGTATTCGTCCTTGGGACTACTACAGGACTCGTCTTCAATGAATTCATAATCGAACCCCGAACCAAAGAACTCGTGTAATCGATACGCATAAGTAAACAACACATAAATTGCTAAATGGGAACACACTTTGACAGAAGCAAGAAAAATCAAAGTCATTTACCGACGATGGACCATTCTCATCCCTATTTTCCTGATAATTAGTGGGATAGCTTTGATGTATGTGTTCTGGATAGCTGAGCCACTTTTTGCTTTTCTTGGAGGCATGATTGCTTTTATCGGGGTGCTCACATTTGGCATTCTAATCGTTGCGATTATAAGTCTTGAACTTTCATCACGAACTCTAAGACGCCAACGACCGACTCCACCTGCGCTTAGCGAAGAGCTTGAGGAAAGGGAAACCAACCCTGAAGAAGCCTAGTCTCGATTAATATATCGTTTTAAATCGTTTCGAAGACTGGCGTTTTAGAATTCACGTAAGACTTGTCCTGTATTGACAATCAGCTTCAATCCAATCCTTTATGTGAGAAGAGGCGTAGCTATAGTAGTTATCATCATTGTCGGTGTACATTTCTTCCACGTCAGAAGTAAATAAGCAAAAAAGGGGAGAAAACTTACCCTGCACCTCACAGGTCCTATTCTTGGATGCAATTGCATTTTCAGCAAAAGAATCAATAACATCTAGAATTCAAGGAAACGATGTGAAACTCCCGTAGAATAAACGGAAAAATTGTGAGGAGTATGGTGTAATCGCCCCAACCATAGCCTATATATATGTTGATAGAATAGTGTCGGTGACCTTTTGCGGCAGTGCGCCTACGCAAGGCCGCGAGGTAAATTTCGGAAGGAATGAAAAATAAATTGAGTAAAGTTAAAAGACTAACTTTAGTGACAGCTATTGCACTAGTGGGCCTCTTCCTTTCTCTTGCGTACTTAGCGCCTCAATCATACACCACGCGAGCTGACTGGTCTTACGCTAGCGGATATAATCCTCACGGTGGCTACCTTGACAGAATAACATATGTCGTCTATCCATCTGAGGATCAGGCGCAAGCACTGCTTGCCTTGCAGGCGGGTCAGGTCTATGGTTTTGACGAGCGTGTCCCAGCGGATTCAGTGCCCGATCTCGAAGCTACTGCAGGTGTTGAAGTAACCTCAGAACTCGGGGTCATCTATCGACAGTTCACCTTAAATTGTGAAAAATTCCCGACCAACATTACGGGATATCGTCTAGCTGTAGCGTATGCATTAGACAAATTCGCCGTAACTGAAGCATCCACAGGCGGATACGCTGAACCCATGGACGGCCCCATTCCGCTGCCCATTGTCTATTGGGAATATGATAGTCAAATGACTTCTCACTTCTACAATAAAGACATTGCAGCAGCCAACGCTTCTCTTGATGCAGCTGGTTTCAGGGCTACTAATTCCCCTGACGGTTACCGTTATTATGATGTCAACGATAACAACGACTACGATTCAGGCATAGACCTAGACTCTGATGCTATCGCAATTGAAGGAATGGCTTCAGCAGGTTACGATCCGGCTATTCAAGCCGTCCTCATCGCCTTTGATGGGTTAGATGAATGCGGTATTAAAGGGACTATGGTTGAAGTCAACTTTGATGCCTTGATTGATGCCCTTGAAAGTGGTGACTTTTGGTTAGGATGTTTCAGCTGGAACATTAGTCCTCCAGGTGAACCCGACCTCCTGTACGACTTCTTCTACAGTAGTGCACCTGACAACCGATTCTTCTACCGCTACAACAACTCTGAATATGACTACAACGTCACACAAATGATGTCCGCCCCAACGAAGTTGGAGGCACGAAATTGGGCCTGGAACTGTAGTAAGATCCTCATGGAAGACATGCCCATGGTGGTCTGTTACAACGACGCCTACATCAATGCCTACCGCACTGATATTTGGGAAGGCTATGTCAACATGGCTGGTGTAAACCGGATGCAAAATAACAAATACACCTTCCATCAGCTTAAGCTGAAGGAAAGTGCCGGTGGACCCTATGGTTCATGTTATCCTCTAGAGTACATCTGTGTCCTCTCTGAGGGTATGGACACCACCAACATTATTATGAGCGACTCTGGTTACACCTCACAAGTCATGCAACACATCTACGATGAGCTTTGGACAATTGACCCCATCACATGGGCGAAAGAACCCAACCTAGCGTACAACTGGACTATTGAACCAACCGTTGCTTCAGGCGATATCCAAGATGGACAGCTGTTTACCTTCTACCTCTATGAGAATGTAACCTGGCATGATGGTGAAGCCTTCACCTCCGAGGATGTTGAGTACAGCTTTGGCACCATCTGGCAGTATGGTCCTTACGACTATGACCTTGTAGAGAACATCTACAAGATTGAAACGCCTGATGACTACACAGTCGAAATCTATACCAACCAATCAGGTTACTTTGAGTTCTCACGAGCAACCTCTCTCTCTATCTTGCCGAAGCACATCTGGGAGCCACACTTCAACTTCACTGCATGGGTACCAACAACTCCGTCAGACATGACGGGTACAAGTTCCATGAAGTGGGTTACACGAGTGCCTGGCCAATATGTCATTCTTGAGCGTAATGCAGACTGGCACTTTGGCTTAGAGTCACCGGATCGACCACCTTGCGCTGGTCCGATTAACATCTGGCTCTATGTTGGAATTGGCGTCGTAGTGATTGTTATCATCATCATTGCTGGCGTCTACTTCTTCCGCATTCGCAAGTAGTCTATTCAAAACGTAGGGCTTCGGCCCTACAACCCTTTCTTTTTTTAGCAAACTATGAGGTATTAGTTATGAACAGTACATCGGGAAGACGGTCATTCCTCGAAAACGAGGATAGCCGACGAATCTTAACCATTCTTCTACAAATTGCCATAGCATCCGCATACGGGGGCTTTTTGGCGTGGGTTCTGACAACGACGACAAACCTGGCATACATTTCGTTAGGTCTTGCCTTTCCATATCCATTAAATGTCTACATGGTATTGCTATACGCTGGTACAGGCCTTGGGATTGTGTTTATCCTTAACCTATTCTTCCGTTTCACCAGCGTACGGCCAGACCGATTATTCGTGTCGATTCTTCTCTCCCCTCTGCTCTTCTTAGCAACCCTACTTGTCGGACACGTTATCTTACTCTTCTTCTTACAAGGTGTTTCCAACCTTTTTCTATATTCAGTGTTTGCGTTTGCTTCGTTGTATTTTTCGATGTTTGCCATTCTTTTCATTATTTTAGATATGTTACCTAATTGGGGAAGACAAGTCATGGTTCTTTGGTATGGTGGTAGTATCGGGGCTTTTCTGGGCGTTTCGATTCCGACGATGCCCCTCTTTATCCTCTTCGTTGCCTTAGCAGCCATTGACATTTTTACTGCCCAAGCTGTGCACCCAGATTGGCAGGAACGGGCAGAAGGCATGGATCTCTTAGGAACCATGCTCGGTGGTACTTTCATGGGTGTTGGAGATATCGTTTCCTACGCCGCAATTGTTGCCCACTCCCTAGCCTATTTTAACATCTATGTCACAGTTGCATCAGTGATTATGCTCTTTGTTGGATCCGCTGTATTAGTGATTCTTTACCGACGACGGATTGACAAACCCATTCCCGGACTCATTGTCGTCCTTTTCGGAGTCATCCCCTGGATTCCAGCAGTTCTTTTACAAATATTCTTACCATAAGATCAATTCTCTAAAGAGGACATGCTTATTCCAGTATTGAGCCGTCAGGAGTGAGCCTATGCGCTTGACCACCGCTTCAAGGCTTCAGCCAATTCAGGATGAGAGGCGGCATAATCTTTGAGAGACTGGCCAGAAAGTACTGCATCAACCGCCTGCCGCATTGCTGTTGCCCCAGCTTTAGTTCCCTTGGGATGTCCGTGAATACCACCGCCTGCTTGGATTATTACATCTTTGCCAAAAATATCAATCAATGCAGGGATATGTCCCGGATGGAGCCCCCCAGAAGCCACAGGCATGGTGGGTTTTTGACCGTATAATGGTTGGGTGCATTGTTGAATATTTGTTTGGACTTCTTCTCGATCCTCCGACATTTTCCCCACAGCGGTTCCCACGTGCAGTTGGTCAATTCCTAATAATCTGGATACAACTGCGATAACAGGCATCGCGATACCGTGATAGGGCAATTTGGTAAATGCGGCATGCATGGCTCGGTGCCCATGGAGAATTAATTTAAACCCTTGATTGCGGAGTGTAGCTACTGCGGCATAACCACAGGTTAAGATGTCAATCATGGCAACCCGTCCTCCATGATCTTCGACAAATTGAGCGCGGCGTAACATCTCTTGAGTTTCTGCCGTGACGTTTATCAAGTAAACCTTCTTATCCCCTGTTTCCGCTTCTGCTCGATCACGCTGCTCAAGGGTCGTAACGACCCGATCTTCGAAGGGATTGAAAGCCTGACTCGAGAGATTCTCATCATCCTTCACAACATCACACCCTCCTGCCCAGGCAGCATATGCGACTGAAGCATGATCTTTGGTTTTCAATCCTAATTTGGGCTTCACGATAGTTCCGATCAGAGGACGCTTATCCACCATGACGGTTTTACGGATACCAGGAATACCAAAAGCAGGTCCTGGAAAACTTTTCACTAATTCTTTGGGAAAGTGAATATCCAGTAATCGCAGATATTGAATATCTCCAAGACCAAACACGTTTCCAGCAACAGAACTCATGATGTTGGGCATGTTACCGGGTTCAAATAATCCAAAAGGATAAGCAATACGGGCAATATTGTCCTTTAGTTCAAAGACGGTGGCAGCTAATTTTTTCATATACGGCTTCTCAGTGGTTAATTCCGTCCAGGTTCCAATCGAACTCTCAGCAGCAACCCCTCCTGCTGCCCATCGCATGCTTCGTTGGGGATCACGGGTTTGAATACGAAATGTACAGATAGTATCAGTGTCGTGGGGTTTGTATTTAGGATTGAAAAAGTCCTCATATTTCATTGGTGCGCCTCCATTGAAGTTTAGGTTTCGTATCGAAGAATGGAGATAGTTGACCTTAAAACATTCCCTTTGATAAGGTTGAAGCTCATACGAGAGCAACAGCAATCGTTGTGAGAAATACTCCAATAATACAGGCGATAATTGCAATCAAGGTCTTAACATCAAAGCTCTCTTGAAGTGTTCGCCAACTGATAATCGCTGCAAAGAGTGGAGTGAGAGAAGAAAGGAGGGCCACAGAAGTCGTATCTATGATTTGCAGGGCGAAGGCAAAGGCTACATAACCGATGGTCAAGGCAGAAATTCCTCCAATGGATAAGTAGACTAGTTTTCGACGAGTAAGAGGCAATCCCCGTTTGATGAGCTGTTGCCCCAAAACGAGAGGAGAGAGAATAGCCAAAGCGATAGTTAGTCGAATGACTGCCACTAACACGAGGTTGGTTGTTTGTAAGACGGTTGAAAGAAAGATGATGCTAATACTCCAAGCGAATGCTGTAGCGAGTGCAGCACAAATACCGATCCACATTTGTCGTCGGGAGATACTCTCTTCAGTTTGTGCTGAAATATCCAATTGACGACCAAGCAATGCAATCCCAGTAACCGTAATGATAGCAGCTGGTACCATGAGAAAATGCACAGGTTGAGCAAGGAATAGGATCTGCAAGAGGAGAGTGAAGAGAGGATAGGTTGCGGTAATAGGCACTCCCCGACTAACCCCAATATTTTGAATTGTCACGAAATACAACGCGTCACCTACAACAAAGGCAAAAATACTACTACCAAATATCAACAAAAGTTCCCAAGGACTCAAAAGTAAGATTTGCGAATACAGATTGAGCATTAGTGCTCCAATCATGAGGAGAAAAAGAGGTGCAAGTATTCGAATCAAATTGGAAGCCAGAGCAGGGACTTCTTTTGCGCCTGTTTTATAAAATGCTGCACTAATCGCCCAAGCGACCGCAGCAGTTAATGAAGCAGCGACTCCTAAAATTAGCATGGAAAGTCGACTCCATCGTCTTTTCCCTCCCTTTTATTTTTGCTATTAATCTCACAGCATTATTAACCAAGCAAACCCACAACACTGTCTTGACGGTGTTATCATGATTACATATTCAGATGAAATCCATTTAGAGACCCAAGGTGAGCCTGACATCATCGATGTCACTCAACATGTAAAAAAACAAGTATTAAAAAGTAAAATTCAATCTGGGCTAGTCACGATTTTTTGCACTGGTTCCACCGCAGCACTAACCACCATCGAATACGAACCAGGACTCCTTAAAGACTTACCCGACGCTATGGAAAGGTTCGCCCCCCGTGACGCTGTCTATGAACACCATTTACGCTGGCAAGATGGGAATGGACACAGCCACGTCCGAGCATCAATTATTGGTCCAAGCATCACGATACCAATTCAGAAAGGAAAGTTGCCCTTGGGGACATGGCAGCAAATCGTATTCCTGGAATTAGATATTCGACCACGAAGCCGCCAGTTAGTAGTCCAAGCCATTGGAGAATAATAGGAGACCTTTACTTTTGCCCTTTCCCCAGATAGATCCGTTGGGGATCCAAGCCACGGAGTTTTTCTAATTCTTGTTCAGTTGGCTCAGCCGTCGTGGGAACCTCTTTGGGCACTATGAGGTCAAACATCACATTTTCTTTCACCCAGTTAACGGTCACCCCTGGATGAACTGACTTTAAGCGGATTCGTTTTGTCTTAGAGTCAAAGTCCATCTGGCATTTATCTGTGACCACTAAAGCAGGACCACCCCCGATTAAGCCAAGTTTTTCGCGACTTCCAGGTCCAGAGAGGTGCCCAGGGCTGGTGAGGTAATCGAGTTTTTTCACAAATTTTCGGGCGTCATGGGTAAACATCAAAATAATGCGACCCGCAGAACTCGCTATGTCATTGCCTCCGCCACTTCCGGGTAGCCGAACTTTAGGAGTCTCAAAATCTCCAATATAGGAGGTGTTAATATTGCCAAATTCATCGATTTGGGCTGCACCAAGAAAGCCCACATCGACACGTCCGCCCATCATCAGGAACCCTAAGGTTTCAATGAGACCAATCGATGCAGCAGCCCGATAACCTAATCGTGAATCAGCTACCGACAAGGCAAGATCTTTGTTTTGCGTATCAACATTGCCCCCTTCATAGATGATAATGGCATTCGGGGCATGAGTAACCTTGGCAAGCATAGCTCCAAGAACCGGAAGCCCAGTTCCCGCAAATACGCGTTCACCATCTTGGACCGCATGTGCTCCACAGACCGCCATCATTTCTGTTGCTGTATATTCTACCATTTTCATCACGTCCTCTTAGTAACCATAGCGTGGATCAGCTTGCAATTCCTTCAATCGTTTCTTACCGATTCTTTTGAGTAACCCCTGGTGATTTTCCACACCCACAATCCATTCGTCCAGATATTCTTCCCAGCCTTCCTCAGTTTTGCATTGTTGAACATAGTATTGCAAATGTGGAAGATCATAGTCATACATCCCATAGACCTGCATAGGCCAACTACCAAAGGGGAGTTCAACCACATAGTCTACATATAAACCGGGAATCGTGGTTAGGTCGGGATTCTGACGAATCTCCTCATTTGAAATAATCTCTTCAACAAACACGATGGACTTCTTGGCACAGCGAGTGATTTCGTTGTCTTCCCCTTTTATTCCAAAAATCTGAACATTACCTGCTTGATCAGCTCTCTGAGCGCAGATTACTCCAAAATCTGCTTGAATCGATGGAAGTAGAGTGATTGGTGTGCCAGTGAAAGGACACTCTAAGACTTTCGCTTTATCTTTTCGAAGGCGGAACTTATCCATCATATTCGTGCCAATCATGTGGCGAATCGGCATAAACGGCACATTCAACGCTCCACCCAAAAAGCGCAACGCCATAGCAAGATTCGAATAATCTTCGAACTTCACCTTCCCCTCCTTTGTCCGACGACGAAGATTTGGAGCAAGACCCAACGCTTCAATCGCAAAGAATGCCACTTCAAATTCCAAACAGACCCCAGCGCCAACAAGGATATCTAAATCATGTTCAGATCCACAAGTATAGATACGAATACTGCGTTTCTTTTGTCGAATGAGTTCCATGGCAAAGGCTTCAGGAGGACGTTGGTAGCCAAAGCCACCCCAAGCGATGTGGGCACCGTCGGGAACTTTTTTGGTCACTTCTTCGAGAGTGAGGCGTTTGTCTTCGATTGCAGGTTCAGTCAATAGTAATCACCAAGTATTGCCTTCACAGTCAAAGACTACTATGGGTGATAAAAGGCTTACTTCCGTTTTAGCGTTTAGTTCGGACCCGACTTAAATTGCCATAGAAAATATAAAGCTAGAAGACGCCAATAGTGCCACATCACCCAGCGGAGCTATCAGATTGGAAGAGCAAAATAATCCGGTCAATAAGTTGAAGCCAAGAGATACAAATCCAGCGCCCCAAAAGAGGGGAAGAGTGGAGCGTCATCTCAAAGCACTTCATAATCGGTCTGCTGGTAAACGCCGACAAGCAGTCTTAACGCTAGGAAAGCTTGGTGATAATCGAGCAGTTGGACCACTCATCAATGCACTGCAAGATCAGGCTTTTGGGGTAAGGAGTTGTGCGGCGTTATCGTTAGGATTGTTGGGGGATCAACGAGCCGTTGAACCACTCATCGCCGCACTCAAAGATTCCGATTACACCGTCCGCGACCAAGCAGCTCTTGCATTGGGATTACTTGGTGATTATCGAGCTGTTACTCCATTGACTAAGGTATTAAACGATCCCTCTCTAACGGTGAGAAATCGTGCAGTCTTAGCCCTTCAAATGCTGGGCAAATATCGGGATCAAACGGATTTAGCGTAGAGCCCTGTCAGCAGACTAATGAATTTTGGCATCAAGAACATCTTTGACAGTGAATACTTCCAGTACGTTAGTTTTTCCTGGGACCAAAGCGGAAGCACGGACGACGATAATTCGTTCCTCAGGTTTCACAACCCCATCGCCATGAAGTTGGTTAATAGCGAGCTGGAGCAGTTCATCCATATTATCACCATGCTTTATCAGTAAACTCTCAGTTCCCCAGAGGAGCTTCATTTGCCGTTGTACTCGAATATGCGGTGTACTCGCAATGATACGGACAGGCGGTCGATATTTCGAAACCATTCGAGCAGAGTAGCCCGCCATCGTAAAAACGAGAACGGTTTGCACGTTCAGGTTTTGTGCCATGGAAACCACAGAGCGCCCCAGTTCTTCAGCAATCAAATGCTGTCCCGAATCATAATAAGTTGAGTCTCGCTGGGGAAAGGACGGAATCACTTGTTTGCCGATTGTTTCCATGACCCGAACTGCCGCAACTGGGTGACGTCCCACGGCTGTCTCAGCTGAGAGCATGACTGCATCAGATCCATCCAAGATGGCATTTGCAACGTCACTAGTTTCAGCCCGAGTGGGACGAGAATTCCGAACCATGGATTCGAGCATTTGGGTAGCGACAATGACAGGTTTTCCGGTTTGGTTGCACTTACGGATTATTTCTTTTTGAAGAAGCGGAACTTGCTCGGGAGGAATTTCTACACCGAGATCACCCCGAGCCACCATGATTCCATAACTGGCTTCTAAAATCTCATCGAAATTTTGGATCCCCATTATGTGTTCAATTTTGGAAATGACGGGAATATCGGTCCCTTCATTTCGGAGAAATGCCTGAACTTTTTCGACTTCATCTTTGTGTTTAACCGCAGAGACCGCTACAAATTCTGGTCCGAGTTCAGCAATAAACTTGAGATGTCTGATATCTTGTGGTGTGGGGACGGTCATGCCAAGATCCACACCAGGAACGTTTACTCCTTTGTTACTACTGATTTCACCTCCAGTAACAACGACGGCGTGAATTTCGGACCCCCGGATTTCGTTAACTCGTAGTTCAACAATGCCGTCATTGATGAAGATACTGTGACCGGCTTTAATGAGCTTCGGAAGCGTTTTTAGTGAAATGCTTACTCGTGCGGTATCGCCCTCAATATCTTTTGTTGTTAAGGTGATGTGGTCACCTTCCGCCAAATCGATTGGGGCTTTTACATCTCCAATCCGTACTCTGGGTCCTTCAAGGTCCATGAGGATAGGATGATAGGGAAGGACCTTGCGTATACGCTTAAAACGGGTTTGATGCTCAGCTATTGTGCCATGGGAGAGATTGAGCCGTAGGACGTCCATTCCAGCTTTCGCCATCTGCAATAATATCTCTTTACTTTCACAGGCAGGTCCAATTGTGCAGACAATTTTAGAGCGGGTAGGTATCCTTCGAGGCTTCACCTTTCCACCACACCTACAAGTATAGATGACACCACTTCTGTGCACCTAATTAGTGTTACCCCCCACCTGATTTCAAAGGTTCTAATTGGAATAGAAACCATAGAATCATCGTGACGTTTATAACTCATATAATCACACAGGAACAGCTGAGCCAGCATGTTTGTGACGATCCGTTATCTTAGCGTCATTCGCGAGATTACTGGAACTCGAGAAGAGGTAATCGAAATCGAGAACGGTGCCACCGTCGAGGATATACTGAAAACCCTTTCTAAGAAATATGGTAAAGCCTTTAATCGAATGATTCGGTCAGGTCGTGACATCCGGGGTTTACAAATCATCTATTTTATTGACGGAAAAAACATCGCCAATTTAGACGGATTTAGAACACCCGTCCAAAACGAAAGCGAGCTGGTTATTATTCCACCCGTGGCGGGAGGATAAAGAAGCTTAACCAAGTTGTGCTGGATCGTCATAATGATGAGGACTTGGATGGACCTTCTGGATTAGCCGCGTATCAAAAATTTCGTTTTCATCGAGTTCACGTTGAATATAGCCCATCTCCTGGAGCACTGGAATAAAAGCTAAGGTGGATTTGATATATTCAGGAGGAAGACTTGCACAATATTTTGGTGATACACGAAAGACTTGTAGAAGAAAAGCTTCATCAACAATCCCAATCTCTTTGACCGCTAAAGAAGCAGCCTTCGCTGGATCCTCTCGCATTAGATTACAGGCATCTTCATGAATTTCTAAAAAGCCCTGAACAAGTTCAGAAGAATCTGAAATCATCTTCTTAGTAGCAACAATACCGTAGCTAGGATTGTAAGGCCAAATCGCACTAGGAGGTAACACTAAGGGAGCATTAAGATATCTTTGAGCCAGAACCGCTAGCGGAGGGGTGCCACAGCCACCAGCGACTTTCTCATCTTCCATGGCTTCAAGGATGAAATCAGCCCAAACAAAGTTTTCGATAGTAACTGACCTTGCTAGCCCTGCATCAGATATCATTTTCCGGATAATAACATCATGAATTGAACCCTTTGATGGTGTTCCAATTTTTTTCCCCTTGAATTGTGCCAAGGTTGCTTCAACGGATCCAGTATCTTGAAGTGTCTGATATCCAGCAATTCCCGTAATAACAGTTCCTTCAACATGCCCTCCACCGACACACTGTATTTTCAATCCCTGCTCCATGCCAATCATCGCTGGAGGAAGCCCAATATAGCCGATGTCTAGGTCACCCTTCTTAAAAGCTTGAACCATTGCAGGACCTGTGGGAAAGAGCGCCCATTCGGCTTGTTGCTTCATTCTTTTTTCCACCCAATGGCCGCCCATTAAGATAAAGGCTGTATGATATGCTGTCGACAAATGGCCAATTCGAAGGATAGTCATGACAAAGAGACTTCTTTTCGTTGTGCCACTTAATTTTTGTCCACGAGTAAAACTACCCAGATTTTAGCCTATTAGAACGCCCAATATCCCAAGAGAGAAAGAACCCAACGCATAACGAGGGCGATAAGGAGGATAAGATACGTGACGACGACATCCCAGTAGGAGGAGCGTTGTTTGCGGAAAGGGAGCCAAAAATAGGCAAAGAACAAAGAAAGTCCGAAATAACTGAGTGTAATGAGTATCCAACCCATAACACCAACTGAACGGTAGAATCCTAAAATCACACCAAAGAAGACAATCCCATAGAGGTGGTGGGCGACATAGGAGATTAAGGCAATTTGTCCATTAATTTCGAGAAACTGGCTTGCAGGATTCCACCACTGCCATACATCCACAGTGACAATTACACTAGCTACAGAAAGGAGTGCCATCCCTGTTGAAAGAAGAAAGAAGCCGTTGGTCAAGGGATATTGAGTCACCGCGTCTCCGAGTAAGAAGAAAGGAAGTACTAGCGTACACAACAGACTCCCAACCACAAGTATGTCGTAGGCGAGTCGTCGGGGATTGGATGATTTTTCGATAATTAACTCGCCGATTATAGTACCCATGATAGGACAAGCAAGCCATGGAAAAAGTGGAGCTTTTCCAGTAGCTATAATCGCTGAGAGATGATCTAACAGAGTCTGAGGTGGGGCATAATGGATGTTGCCAACAGTACCAACAAGGAGATTATAGTTTAACCAGATTCGAAGAAAGGGAGCGAGAACAATAATGATGATGGGAAAAAGGATTCGATAGCGTTTGGGGATAGAAAGAGCTAGTTGCGCGACGATGAGAGATAAGCCAATCAGTTGAAGAATACTCCAGTCGAGAACCCAGATTGTTCCAAACATCACAATTGAAAAAAGATAGCCTAACCCGAGAATGAGAATACCACGAGAGAAGACCCACTGCCAAATGGATTTGCTGGATTTCCCATTCAAATGGAATCGGTGATTCATTAAGACAACACTAATTCCTGCTACAATATAGAAAAGAGGAGCGGGGATGATGCCAAAAAAGAGAATCACCATGGCAATCAGTGAGTGAAATCCACCACCAACGAAGGTTTGGCCAAAGTGATTAATAATCATAAACACCAAGGCAACGCCGCGAAGAACGTCGACAGAGGCAATTCGCGATTGATGCTTCACAAACTCTAATGGTTCAACCATGATTAGTCAGCCATGTCAATTGTAAATCCGTTATAAGCCAAGGTAGCATCTGCCTTCTCTTATAAGAGTGCTAGGAAGCGATTTGGAATCCCTTGATGGTATAAATAGCATGGTCTCTCAAGCACTCCTCACCTACACAAAGGAACACAAAATTTACCCTAATATTCCAAGAGAGGATAGATTTCTTCTGCAAGAATTCGCGAAACATCAAAGTAGGTAAAAGGGGCATTTCGTTTACTCACACCATTGATGATTTCAAAACAAAAACTTCTTGCGCCTGCATCAACGAACCCTTGAATTTTCTTCCTGACCTCTTCGGGAGATCCAGCCAAAGTGATGGATTTGATGGCAGCCTCAGGGATATCCTGGACAATGGGGAGTAATTTACTAATATCCAGTTTCGCAACGTCCTCAGCATCATAAGTGAGGAGACTGAGCTTGTCATGGTTAATTCCCTGTTCTCGATAAATTGCCGCATATTCCTTTTTCCAATATCCCAGCACATCCAATACACTGGGTTGTAACGCAAGTTGTCCCCGGAGCCCTCCCAAATATTGAGACACACGAGCGGGATCATCATGCATGAACACCCGACCCCAGAATCCAGCTGAAAACGAGGAAGAGTCACGACCAATAGATTTCATGTGTGCGTAGATATCTTTCAAGCCATCACGGTACAGCTCTGGCAAGACTGGAAATGGAACCCAGCCATCCGCCAGTTCCGCAGTCAGTTTCCGGGTTCGCGGACCATTACCAGCAATCCAGATCGGGGGGTGAGGTTTCGTAACTGGTTTCGGTTCCAACACAGCTCGCTCTAAGCGATAGAATTGACCATAATGGTTTACAGGACCAGATTGAGTCCACAGCAGCTTCATGACCTCAATACATTCCTTCAAACGGGTTACAGCATGTTTTGCATCGAACCCATACACAGCTAGGTTCATTTTTTCTCCAGCACCCATTCCCAGGATGAAACGCCCACCAGATTGATGGTCTAGGGAAACCGCGTTTTGAGCAAGAATAGCCGGATGGAGACGAATCGCATCGGTGACTGCCACACCCAAAGACATACTCGGTGCAAGCTCTGTAAAAGCCGCCAACATCGTCCATGGAGAAAGAAATGCATCAATAGCAAACGGAGGTAGTCCTCGGAGATGGTCAGGTACCCAACAAGTACTCCAATTCTTCTGTTGGACCATCTTTGCCACTTTGGACTTCACTAAATCCCAAGACCGCGAGTAAAATAGTAGTTGTCCGAATTCAAGCATTAGAATCACATGACCTAGAGGTAATACGCTTTAGCATTCACCCATTAGGATTCTTATATATGCCCTCTGGCTAACCTGTTTTCTACCTTGAAGTTAGAACAATAACGAGAAGCGAAGCAATGACAACTCCAAAGATCACCCACCAGACCCAACTCACCCAAATTGGTATTCCATCAACTTCTGTCCACCCTCCAAAGACAGCCATATACCCTGATATCGTAAGCACAATCACGGTCATAAAAGCGATACATGCCACATCAAGCTTTCCAAGCTCCGCCATCGAGATATGCTCCGTAACAAACCTGATTTCATGTTTATGTGTAGCCACTTTCTCCAAAGAAGATTAGCGAATCCTTAGTATCCTCTGGCTACAACACTATAAGCTTGACGATTTCAGTTTGGGAAACAATACACACACTTAAATCACCCCTTCCGCCAATGAAGAACCGGAAACAAAAAACCCCTTCGTCACTACTTTCCTTTCAGATAGGTGAAATCCATGATTAAAACAAAACTTACCGAAATGCTCGGTTGCAAACACCCCATTATCCAAGCGGCAATGGGACCGTTCTATACTACGAAACTATGTGCAGCCGTCTCCAACGCTGGTGGGTTCGGTATTATTTCACACACCAATTTACGAAACCTTGATCCCATTAAAGAGATGGAAAAGAACATCCTATACGTGGTCGAAAACTCCGACAAACCCTTTGGCGTCAACATTCGAACAGCTCGACTACAAATCGATTACCCAGAACTAATTAAACTGATTCCTCGGATTCGAAAAGAGAACAAAAAGGTGAGGGAACAACTCCGCCTGGTCGTCACCTCAGCAGGTGATCCACGTCCAGGTGCACACCACTTCAAAGATGTTGACCCAGACCTTAAGGTCTTCCATGTTATTCCCGCTAAGTGGCTTGCAGAAAAAGCCCTTAATCCTGCTTGGTTTCAAAAGAAATTTCCAGGCACCAAGGGTGTCTTGGATGGAATTATCGCAACAGGCTATGAAGGCGGCGGACATAATTCGTATGAAAAAGTCGCAACTAGCGTACTCACCGCAGAAATGGTTGACTTTGCAGGCGATACACCCGTAGTATCTTGTGGTGGCTGGTATGATGGTAAAGGTTTGGCAGCAGCTCTTGCCATGGGCGCAGTTGGTATCCAAATGGGCACCCGATTCATCGCCACCAAAGAATGTGAATTCGCCGATGAATACAAAGCCCTGATTCTTCCTGCAACCGATGAAGATACCGTTATGACGACCGGCGCTTTTGGACCGATTCGATTACTCAAGAACGAATATTCCAGGACACATGGTCAAGTGGTTCCTGACCGTGAGGCTCGCATGGCTGAAGAAGCCTCTATGAGTGCTGAAGATCTGCTCGATGAAATGGAACGATACGAACTCGTCTACAAGGGCGACGTTCAGAAAGGACCCATCCTTGTGGGCCAGACCATTGGTGGCATCGATGAGATTCCCACGGTCAAAGAGGTTGTCGACAGCATCATCAAAGAAGCTGAAATGCGACTCAAAGCAGTATCTAAACTTGTAAACTAAAAACGACTTTGCCTATGAGGAGCCCGAGTGTTTGCTCCTCCCCATTTCTAGTTTGGCAGATAAAAATATCGAAGGTTTATCGAGAATTCAGACTACGTAGATGACTGCTTGCTTCTATAGGCTTTAATAACGCTGAAACCGATATGGCGACATGAAATCTGATAGAGAGTATGAGTATATTTGGGAAGCATTGCCACCTTTGTCGAAGGTCTTCGAACTCTAGATCATCCAACTATTTCAAAGATTTTTCATAAGGATGCCCTGTCTTTTGGTGTCCGTAATGGTGCAATATCATTTGTGCGTCGGGACCATTGGCAAGAAATGCGGGAGCAGGAACTCGCTGAAGGGACCTATGATCCAGAGAATCAAGCCTGGTTTCAGATTCTTTCCACCGAAAGATATGGAAACGCTGCTTCAGTGATAATAGAACTCGCTTGTAACACAGATCCAGTGGATTATATTGATTTGTATCATATGCAAAAAACAGAGGAGGGCTAGAAAATCGTTAACAAGATATTTCATCACATCGCCAAGAAGAAACGGTGATTCAATTCAACCTCTTCTTAGTGTACAGAAGAATTAATTGGTTTGATTGAGAGGAAATAGTAGGGTAATTAGAATGGCCTCTGAAACCATAGATGAAACAGATATTGCAACTGAAGAAGTGTTAGGAATAACAATTACAACCGTTGTGGATAATGAAACTGCACAACCTGGGCTGAGCAATGTCTGGGGGCTATCATTTCATGTTGATATTCAGTTTCCTGGGCGTATAGAGGCATTACTCTTGGATACTAGTGGAAGCGCACAAGTCTTTCGTCATAATGTAAAAGCCTTGGGACTAGAGTTTTCGAACCTCCGAGCACTCGTCATCTCTCATTTTCATCATGACCATTTTGGAGCAATTGAGCCGGCGTTAGAGTTGATTCAACACACCGATCTGGTTGCATATCTCCCAGCGCACCATGGTACATTAGAATCAACCTTGAGTCGTGCTAATATCCGGCGCGTAATTGCGGATGAATCGCATATAATTCGGTCTGGTGTCGCTACAACTGGAGCCTTAGGTCCACAGAAACTCAAAGAACACGGTGTCGTATTTAACGTGGAAAGTGTTGGGCTTGTGCTTCTTACAGGATGTGCCCACCCTAAGGTTCAACGTTTACTCCAGGCAGCGAAAAAAGCCTTTCCGGGTCGCTCAGTTCATGCCGTGATTGGTGGCTTCCATATTTCGACCGAAGAGGAAGGCCGAAGCGCAGGCGAGTTCTTTCAAGAGGAAGATGTAAGACTTGTTTCACCTTGTCATTGCACGAAAAAAGCAGCTAAAGACGCTATTCGGAAAATCGTTGGAGAAAACGTCTACCATGCGAATGGGTCAGGAACTACGTTTACTATACAATAATGGCAACTAGAAGTTCCATCCACGATTTATCCAAATCTCTTTGAGATTAATTAATAGGGAATAGCAACCCAAAATGTTCGACTCGAAGATGATTCCCGAAAAACTCATTTTTACAACCGTAGTCTACCCCCAAAAGACATCAGAAACAAATACCCGTCTACTCGTAGAAAGCATTCGCTCATTTGCCGGAACGCTAGCAAATACCCCCATCTGGGTATTTACCCCCGAATCCTCCAACAACTTATCGAAGCCAACCCAGGAGCGCTTTGAAGAACTTGAGGTAAAAGTGAACACCTTTATGATGGATGAATCCAAACTCCCCTTCTTCTTTGCAGATACAATTCAAGCCATTGCCTTTGCTGAATCAATGGCAGAAAGAAATACAGCGTTATTAGCGTGGCTAGATTCGAACACGCTGGTCTTGAACGAACCGAATGAATTCCTTTTACCTGATAATAAAAGTCTTGGATATCGACCCGTGCATCACACCCTTATCGGATCACGATATGACACTCCCCTCGATCCATTCTGGACCCAGATTTACCAGTCCTGTCAGGTCCCCCAGGACCGAATCTTTCCCATGATCACCCATGTGGATGCTACAGAAATTCGTCCCTACTTCAATGCAGGCATTCTCATTACCCGCCCTACTAATCGTCTCTTTCGAATATGGCATGACACCTTTATTGAACTCATTGGAACGACTGAATGTCAACAGTTCTACCGTCAAGATAAACGATACGAGATCTTTGTGCACCAAGCGGCACTTTCAGGCGTAATTCTTTCTTCATTTCCAACAGAGGAACTGCAAGAACTTTCGAGCACCTATAATTATCCACTTCATCTGTTGGCAGAGGATGTGTCCAACAACCGCCCATCCACATTGGAAGAACTAGTTACCGTTCGCCATGAGGGTTTTTATCAAGACACGGATTGGATAAATAAAATTCCTGCACAAAAATCGCTAAAGAAATGGATAGCGGACAAATTACACACTTGATCAGGTGTATAACCAATAGGATACACTTGCCCAATTTCTCCTCCTAGCGAGAAGTTCAATGAGAAGACAATCAAGTGAGCCCCTATTGTGATGGTATGAGCTTTTCTAACACTAAATTCACTTCGTCTACGAGTTCAGGTGGCTCTCTAATACTCTGAAAAGCTGACACAGCTTCATGGAGCGCTTTGATTTGAGGTCCAGAAAGACCCTGAGTTATCAGGTCATTCACATATTGAATTAGAGTCTTAATAGCCGGATAGACCTGAGTCGTTAAGTAATCTTGAAACACTTCGCGTTCATTCACATTCACATAATGGAGTTCGACACCATACTTGTAGCAGGCACCTAAGATTCGTTCACGAATTTCCTCGGAAGCGACCCCTACGGGAATCACAACAACAGGGATACCGTCGGGCATGGCAACTTTGTTTTGAACAGCACGTCCGACCGCCTCATAGAAATCGCCAGGGCTTCGAATCCATTTTGCCTCAGCAAGCAGTGTTCGATTTCTCGACTTTCCTAAAAGATCAACTATTCCCCCCGGAATCGTAGCCTTTTGCTCAACTTCGTAACCGTTAGCCTCAAGATACCGGCGATAAACAGTTAATAGAAGATATTCTGACATTGCACTCACATCCAACAGTGACCCTTGTCTTTAATAAACTATTTTTTAATGGTCGGTTACCCTGGCATAATCGCAGAAGTCCAAATGTTTAATGAAATCGGTTCTAAGAACCATAAAACCGGAAAAAAACACTGAATGCTTTGAATTGAGTAATTGGAATCAAAGATACAAAGTCAACTACCAGAGACTCCTCAAAGGTGCAATTCTCTATTTTCGTAATAATGTAGACAGTTTAATATCGATATAGGGTTAACCGAGCGCGCTCCTGGGCTTTTCGTCGTTCTCTTTCAATTTTTTCTTTCAATCTAATTTTCTTTAGTTCGTCCTTGGACTTTTTGTCTTGCTTGGAATCGCTCTGTGCCTTTTTACTCATTCTTTCAGCTCCTTGGAAAGTCATTCAAACGGTTAAAACAGTAAATAACGAGTTCATAGGTTCTTGATGAACCTTTAACCGGAATCCTTTAACATTGATTCAATGATTGAATGGTTATACCGCCCAGTTGTCATTCTCAATTGAGGAGGTAAACAAACGATACACTTTTTGTACTTTTCACTTAATGGAAAGCCACAGCTACATCGTTCTTCAGTCATAGTTTCACCTCAAGTTCATTGTTTACCCGTAATTTGGGTTTTCGTTTCCCGTTTGATACAACAGCCTTTACCAAGTGGGGAACACATTTGGCTAGACGTGTTTCTTCTTTCAAAATATGCCCGTTTTCATCCACGGCATAACATGCACCATTGATCATTCGAGTTTTGAGCTGCCCTTGTGCATTAGGATTACCAACTAAATCAGGCGCATCCAATATGCCTAACTTCAATGCACGGAAATATGTTTCAGGATTGAGTAAAGGATGAATAGACTTATCCTCAGGAAGTTCCATGAGAAGCTTGAGGAGAAGGGTTGCTTCAGATACTAATTGATCTCGACGTTTCATAATTAGGGGATCTAATAAAGGATTAGGAACTCCAAGTAGGCATTCTTTGACCACTTGCCGAACAATGCGGCAACTTTGAATAACGTCCTGGGATGTGGCTGCATGATCTGCTTCACAGAATCCAACAACATGGACAATGTCGGGATTAAGCATCATAGCAGTATACATAGATGAGGCGAGTTGCCCTCGGGCGGCGTCCAGGTCTACTGGTAAGCTTAGCAATCCTGTTCGAACCTGACGGTGCGTTCTAAAATTTTCATCTTCTAGGGATTCTACGAGTCCTAAATAAGCCCACATTTTCGCTAAATCCATCGAAGGAGAGGTCCCAAGGGGAGTGTTCATCATCATCTGAATAATGTAATTGCCTACGCCTAGCGATTTTGCAATAAATGCTGACCAATATGCAGCTGCTACTGCGATTGTATCATGAGCTTGACGCAGACTCCAATGGTGTGGTTCATTGACCTCGACCGGAATACCATTTCTGCCATGCCATGCAATGTTTTTCATATTTTCCCGAATTGCCTGGGTGATGGGACGTGTGCTCCGACGATCAAGGGCACTATACCAATTAATTGGTGTTGCACACCAAGCATTGTTAATGGTCTTTTGAAGGAGTTTTGCCCATCTGCTTAAATCTTGAGTGCCACTGTAGCAACGCATAAGCGGGAAATTTCCATATCGCGAGGCAGCAAACAAATCAATGAGATCCTTTTTGGTTCGAATAGGAACGCCACCAGCACCCTCTACTGAGAGCTGCATTTCATCAGGACGGAAAAAGAATTGTTGAGCATTTTGATCGGGACCAATGGATATAACATCAAGGCACTTTGCTTCAGCGATTTGTTTGACCCCGGCAATTGTCTCTTCCAAGTCAGGTAAACCAAAATGGTGACGAATTAATGGCCATGGCTTCCGCTGTGCCAATCGTTCAATAAGCGTTGAAGCATAAAGCTGAGCCCGTTCCCGTTTCCGTTGTTTTGAATAAAGCACTGGGTCACAATTCGCAATTAAGAATGTAAGAACATCTTCATCAGTACTATCACCATCAAAGTAGGCATCAAAGAAACGAATCTTCTTAACCGCGTTGACTACGGGTGTAGTACCACCAAATATCCAAGTACGCTTTTCTAAATTCTCTTCTTTTACTCTTTGACTGAGTTCAGTAACTAATTGAACGCCAACCTTAGGTGTGAGACGATAGCTTAACCCAACTATGTCTGGATCTTTTTCCACAATTCGCCGTAAAAGCTGCTCGATAGACGTTGCAGGACCAAGAAATTCCGTACAATACCCCCGGGCTTCAGCCAATGCTAGAAAATTAAGTGGACCAGCAACATGCACACAGTTGCCTAGAGAAGCACCAAGTATCATTTGCTTTTTTGACCCCTGTGAAGACTTCATTCTAACCCCACCTCATCCCAATCATCAAGATGACCTTCGACAACAGCATGACTACTAAGAACATCCAGAGAACCCTCCTGGACATAGAAAAGAAGCTCCATAGTCGAAAGCTCAGTAATTCCGAGATAGTCCGCATTTCGGCCAGTTCGCCAATAGTCGATGCCAGTTAAGTGTGAAGCGAGATCAATTATTGTTCGAATTGTCGGAGTTGGGACACCGATCTGTTCACCAATTGCAGCAATTGGGACCAACCCAGTAGGCACATCTTCAAACACGTAACGGTGATTTAGTGAGAATGGAGCCCCCAACTCCTGATAACAATAGGTGGATTGCAGACACTCATACAAATTCTTACCATGTGAATTATACACTTGCCGTAACCAATCAGCAGCTGAGCAGAGCTTCTTTCCAAGGGCGTTACCTACAGAAACACGTTCTTCATCAATTCGTTCAAGAAACTTTGCTACAGTAGGGGTCACACCATCAAGGTAATGATTATAATTACCCTGAGTTGACTCCGCTCGACCAAGATTCAACAACAAGGGTGCAGGATGAAAAATACAGCCAATATTCGCTAGACTAGTATTGAGAACATCCTCCGCAGATACAACCCCTGGGAGGATAGTAGATAACAACGAACAATATTCTTCTGTATACTTTGCTGGGAAGGTGGCAATTGGTAATTCGTTCTTGATTGCCGTAATTTTAGCATGACCAGAAGATTCGACCCGACTCACCAAAGGAAAGGTCTGTGCCTCAGCAATTGGTGGATACCAACCGAGGATACTCTCGAGGATATTCGATACCTCAAGGGCACCACCGGTTCGTCCAGGAAGAAGAACAAGCACCTGATTCGGATTCAAATAATTAGCGCAAAGTCTTGCGAGATCTCGATGCGCTGACGCAGGAACAACAAAGAAAACAAACTCAGCTTTAGCTAATATTTCACCCATATTCGAAGAGCAGGACGAGAGTGGCGCGAATCCTTCGAGGACACCATCAACTCGGATTCCACCTTGACTGATGATGGGATTGATGCGTGATTGGGACCGATTATAGAGGTGAACTTCATGGCCATTTAATACGAGATATGCCGCTAGTCCTTGACCTCCATGTCCAGCACCCAATATCGCGATTGATGCTGACATTTGTTTTTCCTCCCGAAATAATGCTGCAGAGTGTAGGATAGCTTGTCTGGGAAAGAGCCGGTTGACTGCTAAAGAATTCTTAGTGGATGACTGGATAATTCTTTGAAGGGTAAACTATTTTAACGGTAAAAGTTTGTAACTAGTATAAGCTATAAATGTTATGGGGCGCTTTTTATAGTTTAAAAAGCCCTGCTCGAGGATGAACGTTTTGCCAAAATCTCGTAACAAACAAGCACGCTCAGTGAAAGGTCAGAAATCTGCAGCCATGCTGGTGAATCCAATATCAGCGAGCATCCTCCGACACCTCTCCGAGAAAGAGCGTTCGTTGACTGGACTTTCCAAGATTCTAGGTTTGAGTAAACCCCGGATCAGTTACCACTTGAAACAGTTAGAAAAAGAAAGATTGATTGAACGAACGAGGGAAGAATATCATCGGGGAGGAATCCGCAAATTTTACAAAGCGACCATTCCTTTGCAATGGCCAAAATTGGCCTCCCTGAACCGGGCAGAAAGGGAAGCACAGCTCCTCCCAATTAAGACCTTTCTGTGGGGATATATCTTAGGCAAAGTTGATAGTAAGAAGCTTGATTTTCAGCACTTGATTAGCCAAGACATCAATGTGGCCGCTCAGGAAATTGCAGAAACGTTCGAGCAGATGATCGATAAGGAAGATGAATTTGACGACAAAGAGGCTGACTTACTCTACCTGAAGCTATTACATCAGCTGGCCAAGCTTCACCTAGAACAAGAAAAGATCCAAATCAAATTAACTACGTGATTCGATAAGTGGGCCTAATCGCATCCACACTGAATTGTTACCCAATTGGAAGGCAATTAAGTTTCTTCAGGCGGTTCTTTGAACGATAAGGTTGCCTGAATCTCAAGAGTTCGATTTTGTTTTAGGAAATTAATGATTTGATCTACACGCGAAGGAGCGGATTTTACTAATTTGTCTGAAGCTTCACTATGTAACCCAAAATCATCTCGACGATGAATTTCAGATGATGCTTTCTCTTTAGCTACTGGTGCT
>JABXGS010000151.1 GCA_016550425.1 archaeon | reverse complement strand
CGCCCTTTATGTGGGAATTACACTAAATGACGTGTCTTTCTCGCTTCGGCGTCGAGAAGTCGGGTTGTATTTGACCAAAGGTCAAACCCGTCAAGAAATTACTGGTATGTTTGTCATAGAGGGTTTCGTTGTAGGAATTCTTGCCAGTATACTAGGATTAGCCCTAGCCTTTGCGTTAGTACCCTTCTTCATGGGATCAGGAAGCTATACACCATTGAATCCCCTTCTAGTGGGTCTAGATACCCTCTTTCTCACCTTTGCTTTCGGTATCTTTCTTGCCGTGATCGCTACCTATTGGCCAGCCCGCAAAGCAGTCCAAATCCCCACGACTGAGGCGATTCGAGAATACACTCTTGCCGGTGAACCCACAGGTTACAATAAGGCGATAGCTTGGACCTGCCTTGTTTTAGGCACGTACAAATTAGTTATTTGGATTTTTAGTATTAATATCGCGAGTTTGCTTCAGGATATCCTTTTTACGAACCCAATCCTCAGTATAGCTGTGGCAATTTGGCTATTGGTGGATTCAGTTCTTAGTTTCTGGGCACCACTTCTGTTCTTCTATGGGTTCACGATTATTTTGGTTAAAGGCTCCACACGATTTCACGAAAATGCATCACGATTTATTCGCAGAATTATGGGAGACCTTGGTGGTGTCGCTGCTCATACTATCCGTCGCCGACCAGGTAGGACTGCTGCAGTCATTTTTATCACTACGCTACTGGTGGGATATAGTGTTCAAACCGTGGGGATTATTGCAGCTCAACAAGACTTAGTCATAAGAACAGTATACAAAGACGTGGGAGCGGATTTGAAGGTTCAGGTCCGATATCCTGATAACGTAACCAACATGCTTGAAGTGATTCGAGCTATACCAGGAGTTGGCGGAGCAAGCTTTGAATTCACGTTTTCGATGCTAACATCATCCGGGAGTACTCAAGTTCGTGCCATCAATATCAGTGAGTGGATCAATGTTGCTTATTGGGAGTCCGAATGGTTTCCAATACAACCTGCCTCTATTGCGTTACAGCTGTTAGAAGAGAATAATCAGTCCATCATCTTAGAACGACTTCGCGCAGTGGAATTGAACATTGAATTAGGCAACTACCTTTCAGTTGAATTTCCAGTGATAGGATTTCAAAGCATGCAAGTTGTTGGGTACTTTGGTCCGGAACCAGAGAACCTGGGAAGCTGGGGATATAGTTATTGGTTGGCTGAGTCCACTTGGTCCTATATTTCATATGAACACTACCAGGAACTACGCCCAGGACTCGGCTCCGAATCGGGGTATATATTAGTCGCGCTTCAAAATCCTGCATTCAATGATGAGGTCGTTAATGCGATTGAAGCCTTAGATGACGTTGAGAGCGTCGAATCATCACTTGAGATTTTGGGCGAGTTCAGTACCAATGTTTTTCTGAACGCAAACATCAACATGATGTATATGGGATTACTGTTTGCATTTCTGTTGGCATCCCTCGGAACTGCGGTCATCATATTTTTGACCTTGCGGGAACGGCGAACGACTACTGCCTTGATGAGTGCTCGAGGAATGACTTACGGGCAGACTATAAGAACCCTAGTGGCTGAAACGTTAACAATCATCGGCTTCGCACTTATTGTTGGACTCCTTGTTGGACTGATCGTGCTATATGGTTCTGTCCGCGGTTCAGTGGGTGTGGGAGGATTCGTTGGCCTCCCAGCTCTATTAGTCGCTCGATTCCTGCCAGCACCCTTCGTGGGATTGATGACAGTACAATTAATCGCATTATTAGCCGTCCTCCTCGGAGCCACCCTAATACCGATTCTCATTGAGGCATATACTGCCCGCTATGATACATCCATCTTGAGGTGAAATGAAACAATGGCATTCATCGAAGTAGAAGATCTGGTTCGAGTATACCGCATGGGACAAGTCGAAGTCCGAGCACTTCGAGGTCTCAACCTGAGCGTCAATGAAGGCGAACTCGTCGCAGTGATGGGGCCATCTGGCTCAGGCAAAACTACATTACTAAATATTCTTGGAGGTCTCGATCGATCCACCGCTGGCCAAGCGAAGGTGGGGGATGTGGATTTGACCTTTCTCTCCAGGAAACAACTTGTCATGTATCGGCGAAACGTGGTTGGACATATCTTCCAAACCTTGAATCTCATCCCAACCTTATCAGCGGCAGAGAACATTTCACTCCCTATGATAATCGCCCAAGTTCCCCGTAGTGAAAGACGTGCGCGAGTTGATGAGTTACTGGATATTGTTCAGCTATCAGATCGGGCCCATCATAAACCTGACGAGTTAAGTGGTGGGGAACAGCAACGGGTAGCAATTGCTGCAGCCTTAGCCAATGATCCACCTGTGGTCTTAGCTGACGAACCGACTGGCGAATTGGATTCTGAAACTTCAAAGACTATCGTGGATTTTTTGGGACAAATTAATCGTAAATATAACAAAACCATTGTGATGGTCACTCATAACCCGATTGTAGCAGCTGCAACACAGCGGATTCTTCGTATTGAGGACGGGGTGATTATTGCGGCCTATACACCTGCTGAACTGGAGGCAGGAGCAGAAGGACGTCAAGTAAGCTTTGTGGATCAGATGCAGCAGCGTACTCGTAAATTAGAAGCCGAATTGAAAGAGCTAGATAAAAAGTTCAAGAAAGGCGAAGTCACTGGGGATGAATATGTCGATGAACGACTTCGATTGAAAGCCGCAATTCAAGGGCTGGAAGATGAAATCCACCGCCACGGTGGCTAGTCACTCATCTTAGGAAGCTAATGAAGCAGAAACGGAAGTATTAATTGCACTTTTCCCTCCTTTGATGCATAGCAAGATCGTTTCATTGAATCAGGAGCCAGTTGAAGTATGCCATTTCGTGATTACATTGCTGCCCCTCACAAACTAGTGTATATCGAGGGAAAAGATCGGTACGAAATTCCGTGTATTTTCTGTGCAATAATTGAAGGCAACCCACGTGTGAAAACCAAGATTGTGTATCGCGATTCTAAGTATATGGTAATTCTGAACATGTTTCCATTTAACCCCGGACATGTGATGGTGGTCCCAATTCAGCATATTGAGAAACTTTCTGAATTCAGTCGAGAGGAATTGAATGCTTTCTTTCAGATGGGTGCAAAAACAGTGCGCCTTGTGGAAACCGCTTTCAACCCAACCGGTGTAAATATGGGGTTGAACATTGGTTCTGCAGCTGGGGCAAGCATAGAGCACCTCCATCTGCATATCGTTCCCCGCTACCCACGCGAATTAGGTTTCATGGAAACAGCCGCCGATACGCGAACTTTGGTAATGGATGCTGAAACCACTTTCAAACGATTAAAACCGCATTTGCATATTCTACAGGAAGACTTAGGCGAAGAAGCAGGAGGAAAGTGACATTGGGGAAAAAACGTACCACTGACCATCATGGTATGGTCCAAGTGTATACAGGACGCGGAAAAGGTAAAACCACCGCGGCATTGGGTCTGGGCCTTCGAGCAGCAGGACATGGTTTTGAAGTGTATATGATTCAGTTCATGAAAGGTCAGATTAATTATGGGGAACTCGAAGCGGTGAAACATATTCCGAATTTCACGATTCGACAGTTTGGGCGTCCAGATTTTGTAGATAAAGCAAATCCTGATCCAGTGGATATCAAATTAGCAAGAGAGGCGCTTGATCATGCCCGAGACATTATCAACGAGGGAAAGGTGGACTTTCTGATTCTCGATGAGGTCAATGTGGCTTTAGATTTCCGATTAGTCACAGACCAGGAGGTCTTGGCGTTGATCAAGTCGCGTCCACCTCAAATGGAGCTCATTTTAACCGGACGTTATGCACCTCCAGCGATCCTGGAAATCGCGGATTTAGTGAGTGAAGTAAAAGAGATTAAACATCCATACCAGAAGGGAATTGCAGCACGAAAAGGCGTTGAAATGTAAGGCATAGGCAAGGTGATGAGGAGTGACGAAGAACCGGCGTGTCAAGAAGGCGCTCCGTGACTGGGAAACGAATGTGCTTACGCCATATAAGAAAAGGAGCCCTGAACGTGCCGACCAGTTCATGACTACCTCGAGTAAACCGGTGAAAAACCTTTACACGCCAGAGGATGTACCTGAGTTCGATTATCTGCAGGACCTAGGGTTTCCTGGTCAACCCCCGTTTACGCGTGGGGTGTATCCGACGATGTTTCGTGGTCGACTATGGACCATGCGAATGTATTCGGGTTTTGGGAATGCAGCACAAACGAATGAACGATACCGGTATCTCCTCGAACAGGGACAAACGGGACTCAGCGTCGCCTTTGACCTTCCAACCCAGATTGGCTATAATTCCGACCACCCGATGGCAGCGGGCGAAGTCGGTAAATGTGGAGTCTCGATACCTTCAGTTGAAGATATGGCCATTCTCTTCCAAGACATTCCATTGGACAAGGTGAGTACTAGCATGACCATCAACGCGCCAGCGTCAGTATTGCTGGCGATGTATGTTGCCATTGCGAAACGCCAAGGAATCGAGCCCAGGGTTCTCCGGGGTACAATTCAAAATGATATTCTGAAAGAGTACGTAGCACGAGGAACCTATATCTATCCACCAGAGCCTTCGATGCGCCTCATCACAGATACTTTTGCTTATTGTCAAAAGGAACTCCCACGCTGGAACACTATCAGCATCAGCGGGTATCATATTCGGGAAGCAGGAAGTACGGCGACACAAGAAGTGGCTTTTACCTTTGCTAATGGGATTGCGTATGTTAATGCAGCAATTGAAGCAGGTCTTCAAGTTGATGAATTTGCCCCACGCCTGTCTTTCTTCTTTGGAGCGCACAACGATCTTTTCGAAGAAGTAGCAAAATTCCGAGCTGCACGTCGCTTATGGTATAAGATCATGCGGGAACGATTCAATGCTGAAAACCCCCGATCATGGCTGCTTCGATTTCATACGCAAACTGCTGGGTGTAGTTTGACAGCTCAACAACCTGAGAACAACATAGTTCGAGTTACAATGCAAGCACTTGCAGCAGTGATCGGAGGTACTCAATCACTGCACACAAACTCCATGGACGAAGCCCTCGCTCTTCCAACCGAAAAGGCAGCGACTATCGCTTTACGCACCCAACAAATCCTTTCCCAAGAAAGTGGTGCTGCTAACACTATTGATCCCTTTGCTGGCTCTTATTATATAGAGAATTTAACCAATGACATCGAAGAGGGAGTCATTAGCTATCTTGACCGTATCGACAAAATGGGTGGTGTTTTACGGGCGATTGAAGCAGGATACATCCAACGGGAAATCCATGATAGTGCATATCGCTATCAACGAGAAATCGAAACAGGCAAACGCGTTGTTGTTGGTGTGAACCAGTTTGTTATCGCAGAAGAAGAGCAAGCCACTGACTATCTGCGGGTTGATCCAGCAGTAGAAAAGAGCCAAAATCGGAAGCTTGCCCAATTGCGGAAGAGGCGTGATGCAAAAGCGGTGGAATCAGCTCTCGATAGGATAACGGTTTGTGCAGAAGGCACTGAAAACCTGCTTTATCCAATTATTGATGCCGTCGAAGTTCAGGCTACATTAGGAGAAATTTGTGACGCTTTACGCTTTGTTTTTGGAGAGTATAAGGCGCCTCAGATTTTCTAGCGTTCTTTTTGGGCACCCGCTTGAGATGGAATCGTATACAGGACAATTGGAATCAGAATTAATCCGATGATTGCACCTACCCAATAGACGCCAGAAAGAGTAAGGCTTGCCAGTACAATTGCCATTATTAGAGGCCCCAAGGTTTGTCCAAGACGGAGCACTAGCCCATTTAGAGACATCACAGCAGCCCGATACTCAAGGGGAGCGAGATTCACTAAGAGATTTTGAGTTGTAGGTATGGCTAGTCCCATTGCTACACCAAATAGACCGACTGGAGTGAGAATAAGAAGAAGGGTTGAGGCAAAGGGAATAAGAAAGAGCCCCAAAGCCGCAAATGGAAAAGCAGCGACTAGGATTACTTTCATGCGAAAGCGTTGTATCAGAAATCCGACCAGGAATGCGGTAATTGCTGAGGTTACTGAGATGAAGGAAACAACAAGACCGGCAATGAACGAGTTTACGCTAAACGCAGAGACAACTAGGAAGGGTAAGTAAGTGATAATTGCCCCATAGAGCATGATGAATATAGCCGTGCTTACAATAAATAGTCCCACTACTTGTTTATCCTGGAGGATGTACCCGATTTGCTCAAAATACTCACGTAAGGTCATTTCTTGATCGGGACAGGGATCTTTTAGCCAAACGATCGCAGCTAATCCGATTGGAAGAGCCAGAAGCGGAAGATAGAATGGAAAATACCAGGCAAAAAGAGCCAAGAACCCACCAATTGTAGGATAAGCTGCGGTTCCAATACTTTGGACACTCACATTATACCCCATGACCTGTGTGCGTTGTTTTCGGTGATAGAGATCACCTATAACTGTAACATTAAGGGAACTAAGTGAAGCTGCACCAACTCCTTGAACAAATCGAAAAATTAGGAGTACAAGAAATGGCGAGAGCCCGAACATTAAACCTAAGGGCTCGGAAAAAGTGCAGGCAAAACCAGCGAAACCGAATAGGAGAAGAGAGGGAGCTAATACTCGTTTCCGCCCATAATGATCTGCTGCCACTCCAAAAAAGGGTGTGAAAAGCACGCCTGGAATCGTGAAAACAATTATGAGTAAACTCACCATTCCTGGGGGTATCCCTAAGGCGATACTCATGGCTGGAAATGCCGGTGTGATACTAGCAACGCCCAAAACGGCAATCAGGGTGGTACCAAAAATGATGAGCAGATTGGCATTTAGCGAGGGTCGTCCCTCTGGAGCCTCAATTGGAGGTCCATCATCAGGTTGCATAATGCGCTCCAACCCCTAACCTTTGATAAAAACGTTTGTGGATTACTACTTAAATGAAACAGAAGTCTTTTGAAGACTACAAGGGGAAAAGATAGCGGAGATGTGACTCGAGTGCGTATTGCTCACATTGGAATTGCCGTCAAAGATGCAGATACAGCCCTGAAACTATACCGTGATGTCTTAGGGCTAGAACCCTCAAGCGTTGAAATCGTAGAAACCCAGAAGGTCAAGACTGTCCATATCCCAATCGGAGATTCGAGCATTGAACTACTTGAATCCACGAGCTCCGAAGGTGTCGTGGCGAAATTTATTGAAAAACGTGGAGAAGGAATTCACCATATCGCCATTGAGGTCGATGATATTAAGGCAGCACTTACTCAAATGAAAGCTCAAGGATATCAATTGATTGATGAAACACCGCGAATGGGCGCAGAAAATATGCAGATTGCCTTCGTGCATCCCCGAAGCACTAACGGAGTCCTCTTAGAACTCTGCCAATCAAGCCAATAATATGTGAAACCCATGGAATCCCCACCCATTCCCCTCGAACCACGGAACGATCCTTTTCAGCACGCTTTTAATAATACCTCAAAAATCGTGTTCAAACGCCTGCTCCATTTTTCCTCCCTCACTTCGACAAACGAATATCTGAAACCTTTAGCTAAAAGAGGCGAAATTGAGGGACTGGTTGTGCTTGCTGATGAGCAGACAGAAGGACGCGGACGATTAGGTCGATGCTGGCATTCTCCTGCTGGAGGACTCTATTTCTCCGTTTTAGTCCGCCCGATGACCATTCCTGCATTACAGACACCACTCATCACCCTAACTACGGGTTTAGCCGTCGCAAAGGTGATCCAAACCGCCCTAGGAGTCAACCCTGCTTTGAAATGGCCTAATGATATTATGATAGGTAATAAAAAAGTCGCAGGAATTCTTGTTGACTCCGCGTTTATTGGTCAAGACATTGAATACGCGATAATTGGAATCGGTGTCAATGCCAACATCCCTCTTGTAGAGTTATCTGAGCCGCTTCAAAGGATAGCAACCACGCTTCAGATTGCACTAAATCGATCTGTAAACATCCCGCGTCTGTTTGGCTATCTGATTGGTCAGCTTGAATTCTGGTATATGAAACTGCGTGATAAGGGATTCAAAGCTATTGAACCCCATTATCGATCACTGAGTATGACATTGGGAAAAACTATTACAATTGACTTGGGTAACCAGAAGGTTTCAGGGTTGGCAAAGTCATTAGACCCTGACGGGGGATTATATGTTCAGACAGCAGATGGGCCGCAAGTTTTTCGGAGTGGAGACGTGGTTTCCTCAAAATCGAAGCCAGACATTGAATAATCTTAACAAGCCTTTTAGGCGTAGAATTCTCAGGAGCATTTAGTGAACTACAATGTCATTCACTGGTTTCCAGCTTAATTTGGCTGTTCTAACGGCCCAAATCGATTTTATAGACGGTTTGATAAACCTGATTTTCGGTGCCTTTGGGCTAATTTTCGTTGTTTTCATTGCCATTTTCGTCGGTATATTCATTTTTGCTTTCTACATGATCTGCAAGAGCATGCGCGCTGCGGCACGAGACATAGATATGCCAGAACCCGTTCATATTGATCAGGAACTTGGCCATGAAAGACAATTAATTCGAGAAAGTCTTCCTGCTGAATGTCCAAACTGTGATGCTCCACTGAAGTATAATGAAGTCATTTGGACAGGACCGCGACAAGCTGAATGCCCTTACTGCGGTACAGTTGTAGAACTCGAAGAAACAATCGTTGGAGATTCCTAAGAAAAAAGAAATTCCGGTGACCAGCCTATAGGTTGATCACCTGTTCACGTATCTTTATCGGATTGCGCAATGATTCAGATTTAGCTAGTCTTCCAGAGCAGGTGGATGTTGCAGTATTCCCGTGCCATTTCTGGCTTGCCTTTCATCGGAAAGTCTGCTTCGGGTTTTTGGCCAGGTTCGAGAAACTGCCGCATGATTGTGCCGTCTTTGACGACTTGAATCCATTCAATCCAGTGCTCATCCGTCATCGGGTGAGGCGTGGAACCGACGATAACGTGGAGACCATCCTTAGTCTCTTCCACAACCGGCACATGCTTTTCTGTCTTGAAGTCAGCGGTGTGCTCTTCCATTAGTTTCATGGGTTGTCCACAACATACAAGCGTTCCAGTACCAGTGTGCAGGACTTCGACAATATTTCCGCAAACTTCGCATTTGTAGATTTGGAGTAATTCAGTCATTTCATAATCACCAATTACAGTACCATTCGACTACCGTGAGGACTAACCTGTCCCTCCCTTTGCCTCCTGTTCTTTCTTCTTTTTGACCATTTCTTGGACATCATTGTAGATCTCTTCACCTACGCATTCTTTGGCGTATTCACAATACTCTACGCAGGACATCGTATCATTGTAGATGGTAAAGCCGCAGTTCTCACAGTCCATCTTCACGTCACTTGTAAAGAGTTCAACTTCCTCGCCGCATTTCGGGCAGGTTTTGAAGATGATGGTGGGTCGTTTGAGCGGTGCGGCACCAGGGCAGTCATCGATAATCTTCATGGTTACCGACTAAGAGTTAACATCGTTGACCTTAAAACCGGTTTGGTTTTCCTACTCTTCGGCCTCATCCTCTTCGCTAGTCTCGTCCGGTTCAGCAAGCGGCTTCTGCTCAGATTTTGATTCACCCATCGCATCCGGAGCATACCCTGCCACCTTCTCGATAGCCGCAATCAACTGGTCTTTCAATTCTAAGGAGATACGCACACCTTTTTTGGTGGGACGCCAACTCGCTTCTCCAGCCTGATAATAAATCCGAATATCAATTCCAAGGAATCCTTGCCACTCAGAAAGGGATACCCAAATTTTTTCAGTTTCACTCCGCGGTAACGCCACTGGTTCACCAACAGTCGTCATAAAATCACCTTACCCCTCAATACTAGAATTCACCCTATAAAGAATCGTATTCGTAGATAAAACAAGGAAAAGGCGGATTCGGCACTCCACATACGGGGGCCTACCCCCGCCATAAATATTCAACAAGCTAATCCGTCGGCTCGAACATGTCCTTGCCAACGCCGCATACAGGACATACCCAGTCTTCAGGGATATCTTCGAACGCGGTACCTGGTGCGATACCTCCGTCGGAGTCACCGACAGCGGGATCATAGATGTATCCGCACGCTGTGCAGACATATTTCTGTGCCATGCTAGGTCACCTGATTTTGTTGGCTGGTTTCGTCGTTATTATTGTTTGGGTGTTATGAGTAATGCTGCGATTCAGTAGGTTTCGCAGAGCACTTGGAAGTATTTTCGTGCATGGAAACAGGAAGGACACTGTTCAGGTGGTTCTTCTCCTTCATGGATGTACCCGCATTCCCGGCACACCCATTTGGTTGGTTGTTTCTTCTTGAAGACAGTTTTCGCTTCGACTTCTTTGAGGAGTTGGGTGTAGCGCGTGGCGTGGTGAACTTCTGCGTGGGCGATAGAGCGAACTTGTTTGGCAATTGCTTTGAACCCTTCCGCTTCAGCCGTGTCTGCGATTTCGGGATACATCTTAGTGTGTTCGTAGGTTTCGCCTTCGATGGCGGCTTTAAGATTGTCGATTGTTGTGCCGACTTTCAAGGGAGCGAGCGCGTCAACTGTGATTTCAGGCATAGGCTTGCCAGTTTGTTGCATGACAGTATGTGCAGCACGCCAAAAGTTTTTAGCGTGGACACGTTCATTATCGGCAGTAACATTGAAGATTTCGGAGATTTGTTCGTAACCTTCATTTCGGGCAATTTTTGAATAGATATTGTAGCGATTTCGGGCTTGACTTTCGCCGATAAAGGCTTGGACGAGTCCGATTAACGTTTTGGACATAGGGTTCTAACCTCGTTGTTGTATCAATAGGAGTCTGGTTAAGAATCTTTGTGATTTCTAAGCGTTGGGATTTTATCTAAGCACATGGGTTTAAGAGGAGTGGCTATAGTAGAGAAACCACCCAGTGTAACTAGGAGATGCAAGTATGCCTTCTGACGTGATAAAAAAGAAAATGAAGGAGCTCAACAAGCGCCTAGATAAAGCTCACCAAGGTGGCGGAAAAGAGCGGATTGAGAAGCAACATAAAACCGGAAAAATGACTGCCCGGGAACGGATTGACCGATTGCTGGATTCGGGGAGTTTTATGGAATTCGATGCCCTTGTCGAACATCGGTGCACAGAATTCAAAATGGACAAAAACAAAATCCCCGGTGATGGCGTCGTTACAGGCTACGGTACAATCGATGACCGTCTAGTGTTTGTTTTTAGCCAGGATTTCACCGTGTTTGGCGGAGCACTTGGCGAGATGTTCGGTGAAAAAGTCACCAAGATTATGGATCTCGCCCTTGAGGCAGGTGCACCCGTCATTGGATTGAATGATTCAGGCGGTGCACGGATTCAGGAAGGCGTAGCTAGCCTTGGGGCATATGGAGAGATCTTTTATCGAAACGTTATTGCTTCTGGTGTTATTCCACAAATAAGCGCCATTATGGGACCCTGTGCGGGAGGTGCCGTGTATAGCCCTGCGGTCACTGATTTTACGCTGATGGTAAAAAACACAAGCCGCATGTTTATCACAGGACCTAATGTCATCAAAGCCGTAACCGGTGAAGTCATTTCTTTTGAAGAACTGGGTGGAGCCATGGCACACAACATCAAAAGCGGTGTTGCACAATTTGCCGCAGAAAATGAGGAACATTGTCTCCAACTAATTCGCGACCTGCTATCCTATCTACCATCTAACAACGTGGAAGATCCCCCTTATGTTGAACCTACCGATGACCCCCGACGGACGGACCCAGCGTTAAATGAACTACTTCCAGATGATACAACCACGCCCTACAATATGAAGCAAGCCATTCTAAGTGTGGCGGATAACCACCAATTCTTGGAGGTCCATGAACACTTTGCTCAGAACATGGTAGTAGGCTTCATCCGCCTAAATGGTCATCCAGTGGGTGTGGTGGCAAACCAACCAAATTATCTGGCTGGAACCTTAGACATCAATGCGTCGGACAAATGTGCACGGTTTGTCCGGTTCTGTGATGCGTTTAATATTCCAGTCCTTACCTTTATGGATGTGCCAGGCTTTCTTCCAGGTGTAGATCAGGAACATCGCGGAATCATTCGACACGGAGCTAAGATTCTTTTTGCATATGCAGAGGCAACAGTGCCTAAGGTGACAGTGATTACCCGGAAAGCTATTGGAGGTGCGTATGTTGTGTTAGGATCTAAACATCTTCGAGCAGATGTTGTCTATGCTTGGCCAACTACCGAAATGGCAGTTATGGGTCCTGAAGGCGCAGCGAATATTATTTTCCGTCGTGAAATCGAAAAATCCAAGGATCCAGAGGCGACCCGCGCTAAACGAATTCAGGAATACCGTGAACGCTTTGCGAATCCCTATTCGGGTGCAGTACGAGGATTCATCGATGAGGTCATTGAGCCTGCCATTACGCGGTCCCGTGTTATTGCAGCCCTTGAGATGCTGCGGACAAAACGCCAAGTGTTACCCAGAAAGAAGCATGGGAATTGTCCCCTCTAGCGACAATTAACTAAAATTCAATATATCGCAGAGGATTTCAGACTCTACATAAGCTTATAACTCAGCCCTATGAAGGGAGTACAATACACCCCCGGCAGAGCTAGGGCGCTTCGGGAGAAATACATGATGAAATGTCCTCATTGTGGTGCAACTGTTAAAGAATTTGATACCTTTTGCTATGCCTGTGGCGCTGCCCTCGATTCAACTGAAAGTGAATTGGGAAAACCAGTAAGCAAAGCTGAGGAATTCAGCCCAGCGCCAAAGCCACCTCGATATGATTCGATGGATTTTAGTTTTGCAGGATTCTGGAAACGATTTGCCGCGTGGATAATCGATTTCATTCTTTTGTCCATCTTCGCGATTCCACTTTCCTTTATCTTGGCTTTTGTGCCTTTTCCTTGGGGATCGTTCATTTCGCTTCCGATTTCTATTTTGATTAGCCTCTTGTATTATGGGTTGCAGGAAAGCTCCGTGCATCAAGCGACCATTGGGAAACGGGCTCTCGGCATTATTGTAACAGATAATTATGGGAACCGTATAACCTTTGGTCGTGCAGCCGCCCGTGACCTTTCTAAGATTATTTCAGGTCTAACACTTGGTATTGGCTTCTTGATCATTGGATTTACTGAGAAGAAACAAGGGCTTCACGATATGATTGTAGGTTGTCTAGTAATCAACAAGTAACCTCTACTTCTTAGTCCTGATAGAAGCAGTGGCAGTTAACAGGGATGAATCCAACTTACGGATCACAGAAGCATGGACAGACAGAAGACTAAAAACTGGTAGTGATTATTAGCACCTATCGCCCACCATGAGAAGGTGAAGTAATATCACCATGACCACCACGGTTTCAAAACCCATCAAATTTACCGATACAACCTTTCGGGATGCACATCAATCCTTACTCGCGACTCGTATGCGAACTGAAGATATGCTTCCGATTGCTGAGAAGATGGACAAGGTGGGCTTTAATTCCATGGAGGTCTGGGGAGGCGCCACTTTTGATGCCCCATTGCGATTCTTGAAGGAGAATCCCTGGGGGCGTCTCCGACAACTGCGAGCGGTCATCAAGAAGACGAAGCTGCAGATGTTATTAAGGGGACAAAACATTGTGGGGTATCGGCATTATCCCGATGATACCGTTCGTGAATTTGTGGAACTTGCTGCTCACAACGGCATCGATATCTTTCGCGTCTTTGACGCATTAAACGATCCTCGTAACATGAAAACAGCGTTAAAAGCAATTCACAAGGTTGGAGCACATGCCCAGCTTAGTTTTAGTTACACTATTAGCCCTGTGCATAATGTTGAATCTTTTGTAGAGCAGGCCAAGAACCTTGAAGCGATGGGAGCAGATTCAATCTGTATAAAGGATATGGCGGGTTTACTGAGTCCATTTATTGCCCGAGAACTCGTGATCCGCCTCAAAGAGGAAATCACAGTCCCGATTCAACTCCACTCCCATTATACTTCGGGCATGGCCAGTATGAGTTACCTTGAAGCAATCAAAGCTGGTGTGGATGTTGTCGATACCGCGATTTCATCCCTTGCTCAATCCACATCTCAACCCCCGCTAGAAACAATGGTTGCAGTCTTAGAAGGAACCCCATGGGACTCGCACCTAAATCTTGAGTTGCTGTCAGAAATCGCGGCTTATATCCATGATGTCCGGGAACGCTATGAAGCCTATGAATGCGGAATGGTGGGAGTTGACACGAATGTGCTACAATTTCAAGTTCCAGGTGGCATGATGTCCAACCTAATAAACCAGTTACGTGAACAAAACGCATTAGACCGTTTGCAAGATGTATTGGATGAAGTACCACGAGTACGAAAGGAAATGGGATATCCCCCGCTGGTAACCCCTTCTAGCCAGATTGTGGGCACCCAAGCGACACTGAACGTGTTATTAGGTGAACGCTACAAAACCATCCCTGAGGAAGTGAAACAGTATGTTCGTGGATATTATGGTCGCCCACCGGCCCCCATAGATCCGAAAATTCAGAAACTCGTGATAGGTAACGAAGAACCAATTACGTGTCGTCCCGCGGATCTACTTGAACCTGCCATTCCCAAGGCACGTAAAGAGCTGAAAGGAATCACTTCCGAAATGGAAGATATCATTGCCTATATCCTATTTCCTCAACCTGCTCTCGAGTTCTTCGAACACCGTAAATCAAAGGAAGCCTTAGAGAAGCTTACACCAGAGATTTTGGCTGCAATCACGGCTGCACTCCTAGAAAAACAGCCTAACCAACCTCAAATGCCAAGTTTCCGTCGTCCAAACACAAATGGAATTAATGCATGGGTTCTGGCAGGGCGACGAGAAGCAATGGGTTATGATTGACATTAAACATTGAGGGAAAGCAGTGACACGAAAATACAAACTAACGGTCAACAGCAAAATCGTTGACGTCGAGGTTGAGGGTCCCATCAATGGAATCCTCATTGTTACTATAGGTGAGACTTCGTTTCCCGTGCAAATTAAAGACGGTGATACTCAATTAGAAAAATTCGATATTAAAGTAGGCAACGTTAAACACACAATTAGCCTTACACCAAATCCCAATACCTCAGAATTCACGATTAAAATCAATAAGGAAACCTATACCGCCTTCTTAGCTAGAGAATCTGTAACACCTTCCCGAAGCATTCGAGCACCAACAATTACTACTGCTCCAACTAGCTTCACACCCTCCACTCAGCCTTCAACGGAACCACCCCAAGAATCCGCCGAACCAGGCACAGTAACCGCCCCCTTACCGGGACGTGTTCTCGAAGTCTGTGTAAAAGAAGCGGATGTCGTCAAACTCGGCGATGTCTTGCTGGTGTTAGAAGCTATGAAAATGGCAAACGAAATTCGCGCCCCTCAAGACGGAACTGTTAAACATATCCATGTTGAAGCTGGAACAGCTGTAGAAAAAGGACAGCCCATGATAAGCTTCCAGTGAATTGATTGCGATTAAAGCAACTCTGACACAATGAATCTGTGATGTGAGAAGCCTTTAAGAATAATCTTTGGGCAAACCAGTCTGGGGTATCGATAGGTATGGCTTGCCCTATGTATGATGCCGAAAATAATGTATGCCAGCAACTTCAGCGAAACTTTCCTGAAGGTGCTCGAACTCCCTGTGAGTTCGTTAATGATCCTTCTCAATGTCCCATCTGTATGATGTGTTCATAGTCTGCAGATGGGATTTATTTCCTTATCAGCTACTCAAGATACTATCTAAGCCTAAGTCCATCAAGTAGAGGTCAGATTGTCTATTGCCAAAACCATTAAAACCGCAGCATCCTAACTGAAGAAACAAGAGACCATTTCTCACATGGTCAGTTCCTTGTGATGGCGACGTCTGATGGAAATAAAAGAGAAGGAAACCGTATCCCAAATGAAACGAGAATGGGAAAAGAAGACACTCAAAAAAACCTTAGACCAATCTCCGGAACGGCGAGAACGGTTTATTACCACATCAAGCCGCCCAATCGCTCGCTTATACACTCCGATTGACGTGGCTGATCTCGATTACGAAAAACACCTTGGATTTCCTGGTCAATTCCCCTTTACTCGGGGAGTTTATCCCTCTATGTATCGGGGTCGATTTTGGACTATGCGGATGTTCTCTGGGTTTGGAACCGCTGAGCAAACCAATGCACGATACCAGTATTTGCTGGAACAGGGGCAAACCGGGTTGAGTGTGGCCTTTCACCTGCCAACCATTCAGGGATTAGATTCAGATGACCCGATGTCAAAAGGTGAAATCGGCGTTTGTGGTGTCGCTATTGACTCGCTAGCAGATATGGAGATTCTGTTTTCAAAGATTCCACTCGACAAGGTTACTACATCCATGACCATTAATGCCCCAGCAGCAGTCCTTCTTTGCCTTTATATTGCAGCCGCAGAAAAACAAGGAGTCCCACCCACCAAGATCGGTGGTACAATCCAGAATGATATCCTCAAGGAATATCAAGCCCAAAAAACCTGGATTTTCCCACCGGATCCTTCCATGCGCATCATTACAAATATCCTCGAGTTTTGCACAAAGAAGGTCCCTCGCTGGAATACTATTAGCATTAGCGGATATCATATCCGTGAAGCTGGTGCAACAGCAGTACAAGAACTCGCATTTACTCTCGCTAATGGTCTCGCCTATGTGCAGGCGGGTGTCGAGGCTGGATTAAATGTCGACGATTTTGCGCCTCGTCTTTCCTTTTTCTTTGATAGTCATTTGGACCTTTTTGAAGAAATCGCGAAATTCCGTGCTGCGCGACGAATCTGGGCTCGGGAAATGCGAGAACGATTCGATGCGAAGAATCCACGGTCCTATCTTCTCCGGTTCCATACTCAAACCGCTGGTGTTAGTCTAACCGCACAACAGCCTGAAAATAACATCATCCGAACCACCATTCAAGCTCTAGCAGCTGTTCTCGGTGGTACCCAATCATTGCACACGAATTCCATGGATGAAGCGTGGGCCCTACCGACTGAGAAAGCTGCAACCATTGCATTACGTACTCAACAAGTCCTTGCATATGAAAGCGGTGTAGCCAACACAATTGATCCATTGGGTGGTTCCTATTTCATCGAGGCGTTAACCAACGAAATGGAAGAGGAGACCTACAAATACTTTGACCGCATCGAAAAACTCGGCGGTGTCGTCGATGCCATCAAGAAAGGCTTTTTCCAACGCGAAATCTCCGATTCCGCCTTTCGATATCAGCGTGAAATCGAAGAAAAAGAACGAATCATAGTTGGGGTCAACGATTACATCACCGATGACCGTCTCGAAATACCGGTTCTGAAAATCGATCCTGAAGTCGAACGAACCCAACTAGCCCGCTTGCAAAAGACCCGAAAAACACGAAACAACCAGAAAGTCGATGAATTACTCAGTCGCCTTCAACGAGCAGCAGAAGGAACTGATAATCTTCTACCACATATCCTCGCCGCAGTCCGCGAATACGCTACGATCGGCGAGATTTGTAACGCATTACGAGAAGTATATGGAGAATATCAGGAACCCATCATCTTCTGATTAAAAAAACATGAAAAGTTGAATTTTATGACCGAAACCACAAAGAAAATCCGTGTGTTGATTGCTAAACCAGGTCTTGATGGACATGATCGTGGCGCAAAGGTCGTCGCGCGAGCTTTACGGGATGCGGGATTTGAAGTTATCTATACAGGACTACGTCAAACCCCAGAACAAGTTGCAGAGACCGCTCTCCAAGAGGATGTGGATGTTGTGGGGTTAAGCATCCTGTCGGGAGCGCATATGCGACTTTTTCCTGAAATCATGAAGCTCCTCAAGGAAAGGGATATGAATGACGTTCTTGTCATTGCTGGCGGAATCATTCCTGAAGATGATGTCAAACCGCTAAAGAAGCTTGGAATCAAAGCTATCTTTGGTCCAGGCACTCCAACGGGTGAAATCGTAGAGTTTATTCGAAAACATACAAAGTAACCACCGATGTGGGTGTAATGCCTCCAGATAGCACAGATTTGGTCAAACAGCTGCTCAAGGGCAATCGCCGGGCAGCAGCACGTTTAATGACATTGGCTGAATCGCTATCCCCGGAAGCTCATGGAGCTATTAAGCAACTCTACGCGCATACTGGAAAGGCACACATTATTGGTGTCACTGGACCACCAGGCTCTGGTAAAAGCACGCTTGTTGATAAACTCATTGAACACTTTCGCGCCCAGAAACTCACAGTGGGTGTCGTCGCTATAGACCCTAGCAGTCCCTTCTCTGGTGGTGCATTATTGGGAGATCGAATCCGAATGAACCGATTTGCTGATGACCATGACGTCTTTATTCGGAGCATGGGTTCTCGAGGCAGCCTAGGCGGATTGGCTTGGGCCACTTATGATGTTGTCCATATTCTTGACGCCTTTGGAAAAGACATCATTATAGTCGAGACGGTCGGCGCCGGACAAGCCGAAGTCGACATTATCCGGCTTGCTGAAACCATCGTTTTACTTACGGTACCAGGGCTAGGCGATGATATCCAAACCATAAAGGCGGGCATAATGGAAATCGGCAGTATCTTTGTGATTAACAAGTCAGATCTTGATGGCGCGGATCGCCGATATGTGGAACTTCAATCAGCATTGAATTTGGACCAAGAAACCAAAGGATGGCAACCACCAATCATTAAAGTCATTGCGACAAGCAGTGAAGGTGTTGAAGAACTTGTTAAGGCAATTCAAGATCACCATACATATCTCGTTGAAAGTGGGGAAATTTCTAAGAACCGTGAACAGCGCTGTTGCGCCCAATTGGAAACGATTATGGAACAAAGCTTCATTCGTAAATTGTTCATGGATTCGGACGAACGAGCCATATTCCTTGAGCTCGTAAAGGAAGTGAATGATCGGAAAACGGATCCGTATACAGCTGCGGAACGGCTAATCCTTCATTTAATCGAGGCACCGAAAAAGTAAATTCAATGCTATTTTCTTTTGGGACTACGACTAGCCTCAAGAGGTGTCCCTAGACCAACGGTGGGAGTTCCAGACCGAATTTGGTATGGAACTTTGAGATAAGTGGTCACTTCATCTGGTGCCGTGGTTTTCAAGATTTGTACGAATTTGGATGGCTGCTTAAGACCTGGAACATCACCATAGCCCCATCGGAGAACTTGGTCAGCCATGCGCTCGCAGGCTGTATGGACATCAGGAACGGTCCCTCGCCATCCCATGTGTAAGACAAGAGTGTGTCCGAATTTGCGCATCAAGTTGATAAGACGACGAAGGTAGTTGAGGGCAGGGGTAGGTCCAACACCATCAATGAAGTCGTCCACATAGGCGAAAATCATGCGAATGGAGCCTTTCCCATGTAGTGAGGAAGTGATGTTGCTAATTGCTGCGGGTAATCCATCTACGGATTGTATTTCATCCGGTTTACGAGGAGAAACGAGAAGGTTCGGATTACCTCCCATTTTTTTGATTCGCTCCTGGTAGGAGGTCTTGATTAATTCTCTTTCATGGTCGCCGAACCCACGGAAGGTAAACATGTCCACCCAATGGAAACGATTGTCTTTACTTACTTCTAAGAAGACATTAAAGGACTCAGATAATTTCCGTTCACACCATAACGCGATGGCAACTGGATCAGCATATGTGGTAACCAAAAGAAGGGTCTCAGAGTCTTGCACATCATGGGTTAGCCATTGTATGGATAGGCTGATTGGATCAGTGAAGGTCTGATTCTGTACATACATGATGGTCGAAGTACCAGACATAATACCGAAGTATTGGTCGAAGCTCTTGTTAGCAGTATACAACCGTCTTCGGTCTTCAATTCCCTCAAGTAGAATACGTGAATCCGGTCCTTCACTCATCGAAAATAAACTCCCGCCTGTTTATACGATATCTAATAGGCGGAAAGCATTTAATGGGTTTCCCTCGGCTTTAGCACCTTCTTTTTTTCATCGCGATTTCTGTAATCAGGGCTGAGAAGACTTTTAAGCAAAGTAGTTTCGTGTTAGCGCCAGTCATGGCAAATGCCATCGTGAGCCGTGAGGGCAGCTGACATGAAAATCATTGTTCCCATCAAACAGGTTCCTGAAATCGCAGAAGTCAAAATTGACCCCGAAACCAAAACGCTCATCCGAGCCGGGGTCCCTTCAATCCTCAATCCTTTCGACGAATTCGCTGTCGAAGAAGCCGTTCGCATCAAAGAACAATTGGGTGAAAGCGAGGTTGTAATCATTACTATGGGCCCACCACAAGCTGAAGAAGCACTGAAAAAATGCCTTGCCATGGGAGGAGATCGCGCAGTACACCTCTCCGATCGCGCGTTTGCTGGAGCAGATACCTGGGCAACCGCATACACTATCGCCCAAGCTATCAAAACTGAAGATCCCTATGATCTCATCATTTGTGGAAAACAAGCCATCGACGGAGATACAGCACAAGTCGGTCCTGAAATTGCCGAGATTCTTGGCATTCCCCAGGTCACATATGTAGTAAATGTAGAGATAGCTGAAAGTAAGAAAAGAATCAAGGTGAAACGGGAAACTGATGAGGGATTTGAAATCGTCGAATGTCGACTTCCCGCCCTTCTCACAGCCACAAAGGGCCTCAACGAGCCCCGATTACCGAGTCTAATGGCAATTATGAAGGCGAGTAAAAAAGAAATCAAGCTCGTTACAGCAGAAGCCCTCGGTGGTGATACTGACCGGTATGGGCTCCCCGGATCACCAACCCAAGTCGTAGAAGTGTTCACTCCTGAACAGCGAACAGGTGGCGTCAAAATTGATGGAATCGAAGATCCAGAAGGTGCAGCTAAACAACTCGTTGAGTGGCTGCTGAAAAAAGGAGTGATTTAGCGGAAGGTGATCTATCATGCTAAATATTGACAAAGAAAAATGCACTGGTTGCAGCCTCTGTGTGAAAGTCTGCCCCTTTGATGCTATGCATTTGGTTGATGAGAAAGCAGAAGCTGACGAAAAATGCACCCTCTGTGGCGCTTGTGTGAAAGTCTGCCCTGTCAATGCATTATCAATAGAACGTAAACGTGTGGATCCCTCTAAATTCACGGAATATAAAGGAGTCTGGGTCTGGGCAGAACAAGTCGATGGCCAACTCCGCAATGTCGTCTTAGAGTTGCTCGGGAAAGGGCGTGAACTAGCAGACAAACTTGGTGAACCCCTAGGTGCAGTTCTCCTTGGGCATAATGTCGGAAGCCTGCCCGAAACCCTCATCCAACATGGAGCAGATATCGTTTATATTAGTGACCAAGAGATGCTAGCACAATACACAACGGAAGCTTATACCGATGTGATTGCAGCCTTGATTGTCACCGAGAAACCCAACATTATCTTATATGGTGCAACAGGCAATGGCCGAGACCTTGGTCCTCGCATCGCAGCAAGGCTCATTCTCGGCTTGACCGCTGATTGTACCGGTCTGGACATCGACGATAAACGCCAGCTCGTCCAAACTCGTCCCGCGTTTGGCGGTAACATCATGGCCTCCATTCTTAGTCCTTATACTAGACCCCAGATGGCAACAGTCCGCCCTAACGTCTTCAAAGTCCCCGAACTGGATTCTTCCAGGAAAGGGGAAATCAAACATGTGGATATCAAGGTTAACAAAGCTGCGGTCCGAACAAAGATTGTAAACACTATTATTGAAATGGAAGAAGGCGCTCTGAAAGTTGATGAAGCTGAAATTGTCGTCACCTGTGGACGTGGAATCAAAGAACCACAAAATATCGAAGTCGTCGCTGAACTCGCTAACGAATTAAACGCCGCCTTAGGTGGTTCTCGCCCAATTGTTGATCAAGGTTGGATGAAGCACCATCAGCAGGTCGGCCAATCTGGACGCACCATTGCTCCAAAACTCTACATCGCTTGCGGAATTAGTGGGGCCATACAGCACCTGGTAGGCATGCGAACGAGTGACGTCATCGTCGCCATTAACACAGATCCTGATGCTCCGATTCATACAGTGTCTGACTTTTCCATTGTTGGTGACATCTTCAAGATCGTCCCTGCAATTGTCAAAGAGTTGAAGCATGTTAAAGCTCAGAAATAGATTTTATGCAGGATTGGTAGTAGTCAATCCTAATGATTCTTGAGTTCTAACTGGCAGAATTAAAACTAGTGGGTCTTTGAACCGATCAGTGCTTAATGCCGTTGGTTTGTTAGCTCTCTGTTGCATTCCACTAGCTCTAATTGGTGTAATCGTATACAGCCGTTCAACTATAACCCCGAATGATCAATTTTTTACGCTACAAATTTCCGAGATTCCACATCTGAATATTTCATCATGGCGATTGGTTGTTGATGGACAAGTTACAAATCCCCTTAACTTAACCTATAACGAAGTACTTGTCCTTCATCCTATTTCATTAATCGCGACGTTACAGTGCGTGGAAGGAATTGCTGCAACGGCTGAATGGAAGGGTGTAAAACTTGGGGATGTACTTGACCTCGCCCAGAGCAATTCAGCATTATTCGACGTCATCTTTATGGATTCGTCCTGTTAACCGTAACTATTGTTACGGGCTTTCTCCTGACTCTGGGAGGTAGTTTTCTTTATATCTACTAACGGACTGCTTTTGTGGACTATGCTTCGAGTGGTTTTGTAGCGACAATCCCTGCAATGAAGACAAGAAGTCCTGGGAGCCAACTCGAGAGTATGAGGCCTAGCCAGAAGGGAGGCCAAGTGGTGCCAAAGAGGGTAAAGGCTAGAAAACCAGGGATAAGACCGCAGAGGATCAATGCAAGTAGACCTGTGATGATAAGCCAGAGTCTACTTCGTCCGGGTATGCTCGCCATGACGAACCAAATAATCATGAAAATAAAGCCCAAGACGACCGTTAGAAACATCCAGGCCATTGTCGTCGTTGCTAGGTCCAAGAGTGGATCACCGGGTGTAAATATTGAGCCAAGGATAATGACGACAAAGATAATGAAGCCAAAGAAGCCATTGGTGACCAGATAGATGAGTTGGAGGATTGCGCCGAGGATGATGAAGATCCTGGCGATTGTATTTCTTTCCACCATGATCACCTCCCTGAATCGTGATAAGTAATTGCTATTCAGGTCTGTAAAGTATTAAAATCGAGAGGGTCATGGCGTAGAATTATCTTTTGAAACCTTATTTATGGGCAAGAGAAACGAGATTTCGGCTGGTGGAGGGAGAGAAGGGGGTCTGTTGGTAATCTGCGTAGTATTGGAGCCGTTTAAACTCAACTGTTCTGAGAAGCTGGGTCAGGTGGGCTTGAGTGAGCTGAAGAACGGGCTGTTCACGAGTTTTGGTTTTCCAGCCGGTTTCAGTTTTTACAAATGCTGAAAACACCATGGTTGTTGTAATTTCGTTAGATAAATCTTCAAAAAATCGTGCAAAAATCACCTCATTCCCTGCAGTTGTGAATCCAGCTTTGAGGGGAAAGAAGCGGAAGTGGGTAGTTCGTATTTCTTCGAAGTTAAGTATCTGAGAAACAAAAATGCCATCCTTAGAGAGCAAGGATTTGACTCCTTGAAGGGCTGTTTTCAAAGCATCAATCGAGGGGAGAAGCGCCAGTGAATTACCTAGGCATAATATAAGATCAAATGGACTCGTCACGGTTGTTTTCGCATTCTGCATATCGGCAGTGTGGAATTGGACCCTAACTTTGCTTTTCTCGGCATGGCGAGTAGCTGCAGCAATCATTTCTGAACTTATATCCAGACCAATTACATCATGGCCTCTCTGAGCTAAAGCAACGGCGTGGCGTCCGCTGCCACAAGCTAAGTCGAGAATTCGGGCTTTTGTTTGGTCCTTTATGAGGCTATTAATAAAGGGAAGTTCCCGCTGAAGTCGTTGCTCCCAGTCTATGGATTGGTCATAGACGAGTGCGAGTTCATCAAAGACAGGCATTTTCATCAACCAGATTTGGAGGAGGTTTTAGTCTCCCAAAACTTGTCGGGATCCAATGGGACATCATTAAAGGTGCGTTTTGTGTAGGGGCAAACTGCAATACAAGTGGAGCAATCACCGCCATTATCGCACCAGAATTCATAGCAGAGTTCAGCATTGACTGGCCATTTTAAAACGCCCGGATTATTGGATTTACAGGAGGGAGTAAAGGTAGGTTCATCCTCTTTGGAAATGGCGTCGACTTCGCAGGCTTCTGCACAACATTTACAACTACTACAGAATTCGGTGACTCCGAAGTCAATGGGTTGGTCGTAATGGAGGGGGAGGTTCGTGAAGATTTTACAGAGGCGCACACGTGCTCCAAATTTGGGAGTGATGAGGAGACCATGACGTCCCAGTTGTCCAAGACCAGCATCAATTGCAAGGGGAATACTAAGTCCTGTGTCGTTGGCACATTGAATTGCTGTGTACCCGAAATTACGGATAAATTCACCGAGAAGAGCAAGAACGAAACCCATTCGGGAATAACCAACACCAGTGGCGGCAGCTGCAGGGATAGCTGGAGAGGTGGCAATGCCTTCGGGATCCATATGAATAGCCATGACGATGGCTGAAGTACAATCCTCTGGAATATCAGTATTAGCATAAATCCAATTGGAATTAACTTGGCAAATCCCGACGAGAGAAGCACCATATAGGAAGGCCGCTCGTTTAACATAAGCACTCATCTTGAGGGGTTCGGGGACTTCGAAGTCAATTTTCGATAAATCATGGTCCAGTTCTGCTGCAGGTTCACGAAATTTCGAAATTCGAGAGTGTGCAAAGGTGCCCTTGTAGGTATCGTGGAGGGTCCAAGCGGCTTCCTCTAGGGCAAAATCGACGTGGGAATAACCCGGTTTCGGGTGTCGAATGAGCTCGGGAACCCGTTCATCGATCATCCGTTGATGACCTGGCCACTGGGAATCCGAATACACGCGGTTGAAAATTAAGTTATCGAGATTATAACGTGCAAGCTGTTCATCATTAATTGTGTAGGGAGGGTTCTTAACTTGCCTGATATGCTTGATGGGGATTCCCATGAAGATTCCACCTTATGTGTAATTGTGTCTTGAGGCTTTTGAACGTTCACTACTGACCACTCGTGGCCTTGAAGGTTTCAACGAAATGAAACACTTCAGTAGAGGTGTTGTAGAAAGAACCGGAGCAACACAGATTACATCAGGTTTGCGCCAATCACACAAAATATCAGCTTTTATGAGGTGCCCAAATAGAGCTTTATGGCATAGGATGGGCTAGTGCCATATTTTATAATCCAACATCAACTGCAGGTAGTGTCTTCTAAGCGCTACACGGTGAACAGAAGAAGTTCAGATCTGCTAGAAGAAAAAGGCGTCTTCATCCTCGTCTTCGGATTCCTCAGGAGCAGCTTCTTCAGGGGCAGATTCTTTTGTTGTCTCAGAGGATTCGGCTACATCAAAGATAATGGGAGTTCGGGTTTCCTTAGAGGAAGAGTCTGTCTCAGGTTCGGGTTCTTCCTTAACGACTTCCTCTGGGACTTCTTCTGGTTCAGGAACCGGAGGAATTGGTGGAGGCGTATCTTCCGTTTCAGAGGGTTCAGTTGGTGTCTCTTCAGCATCTTCAGTTTCATCCTCTTCTTCAGGAAGCTCTTCAGCTACTGGTTCACGAACTGATGGTTCGATTTCTGCGGGTTCAAAAGTTTCTGCAATTGACTCCTCTTCCTCCTCTTCCTCCTCTTCCTCCTCTTCCTCCTCTTCCTCCTCTTCGTCCTCTTCGTCGTCATCTTCAGCTTCTATTTCAGTAAAAGGAGTGAGTGTAATGTCTCCATCCTTGACCTCATACAGGTAGAGTAGAGGATCAAAGTCGATTCCTCGCATTTTCTCGATTTGACAGGCGCTCTGCCACCCCTCCTCGTCATAAATCTTGTAGAGGGCAATTACTCCATCAACGATGTGTTCAAGGCGTCGAAGATCTTCTTCATCGTGGGCTTCCCTAGCGATTATGTACAGAAGAATGTTGCCATGATTTTTCTGTGCACTCATCTGGTGATGCAAATAGCTCATCACTTCATCGGGTTCACGGGCTGCATAAATAATGGAGGTTAACGAGTCGAAAACACCACGAAGATTATTTTCTGGTTTTAAGGTAAGGACGACTCGACGAATCACATCATAGACTTGTCGTGAATTCCCGATATCATGCACTGAAAAGTCGCTTTCGGGTTCAAACTCTCGCCACCCGAACGCATCCGTGAACGCATCGATTCCAATCAACTGTTGGTTTTTTAATGCATCATCGACATCGATGCCCTTGGAGCGCAAATGCTCGTAGGCAAAGCGGAGGGGATATTCGGTGCAAAGGAGGTAGGCTAGTTCACTATTGTTAAGTCCGGTGGCCAGAAAGTTCGAGATGAAGGCATCTGGTCGTGTGCCGGGGTCAATTTCAAGTAAGACAACGTATCCACGTGGAATACCACCACCGAGGGCGTCGTCGAGGACTGGAATACCGAGGGGTGTTTTGTCTGTCATACTTTCCACTAGAATGCCCGAGACAATTCTCTGTGAAAAACATTATGGTCTCCTTCGTTTGAGCTTCGTTGAACTAAGGTTAATTAAGTGACTTTTCTAAGGTCAGAGTGCAGCAAAGGTCTTTGCTGGAGGCTACAGAAACATGTCTAAACAGCAATTAACGTGTCCACTCTGTGGAAACACAACTTTCAGAAAAGAAGAAGGCCGCATGGATAGTAAATGGGGCTTTACCAGCCACAAAATTACGCTCATGGTCTGTGAACAGTGCAGATTCATCATGCAGTTTTCGAAGGGTCGATCCATCTTCGACTTCGATTAAGAATAATCTCGAGTATAATGCTCAGAATCCTCAACAATATTGTAGCGGTTTCCATCGAGGTCCTCAAACCCAGCCATCATACCCCCCCAGGGCATCTCTTCTGGCAACATGAAAAACCGGACCCCCCGCTCTTTCATTTTCTTATAGAAGCCATCGATGTCATGTGTTTCAAATGTAATACCAGTATTGCGTCCAATCTGGTTCAGTTGCCATTCATACATGATTGGGTCTGCATCAGGACTTGGTTCGACTAAAGCAATTTTTGCTCGTTCGTCAGCTGGACCCAATTCCACCCACCCAAACCGTGGAGCATCTAAAATGACTGGGATTTCCAACACGTCATGGAAAAATGCAATCGCTTCTTCTTGGTTTGACACAAAGACACGAACCGTCCAAACTCGATGAATTTCATCCTTAGACTCTATGTGTTTCGGCATAATGACCACACTTCATACGCCTCACATTTTCAACGACATAACTTTTACTGTACAGTTACATCCCACAAACACAAAGCATCATCTTGGCTGAGTATACTGCTCACTTGTTGTTGGAATCGCGAAAGGCTGAAAGTCTCAAGCTAGACAAAGGCTTTAATAGAGCGAGCACCGGAGTGCCGCTGTCAACCCTCGAATGCGAGGTAGACTGGCAAGAATCACTTGTTTCAGAGGAATTGAAAAACATCATAATTTCTAATTCTCAGCCGTTATTAGAAGATGAAATAAAAGTAGCAGGTTCTTTAGGAATCCAATTGATAAAATTCGTAAGTAAAATCTGTCTGTACGAGAAAACGGAGTGTGTTTCAGTAATTTGGACTGCATCCACTTCGACACGGAAGGACACTATTAGATTTGGTCTATTTGCTCCTCCGAATTGCGACAGAAAATCGAATACGTTCACCAGATGGTTACTCAAACAACAGAAAGAAGTTATTCAACTTGCAATTGGTGAATTGATTTCAGAATCTTCTTGAATTTGTAAAAAAAATGGGCAACCGTAAAGACTTTTAGACACCACAACAGTGAATGCGCTGTATATTTCAAATTCTGAGGATGATAGATAATGGATTTTGAGTTTTCACAGGATGAACAACTTTTCCGAGATACTGTCCGGGACTTTGCCCAAAAAGAAATCCGTCCTCATACACGGGAAATGGATGAAACGGGCACACTACCCAAGGGCCTCGTCAAAAAGATGGCGGATCTTGGCCTCCTGGGTATCACAATTCCAGAAAAATACGGTGGACCTGGTGGAAACTTCATGTTAGCCTGTATTGCCGCTGAGGAACTCGCACGGGGGGATTTAAGCATCGCGATCCCAGTCTTTTATCTCGTCGAAGCAAGCTGGGCCTGTGTCTTTGCCCGCCACGGTACCGAAGAGGCTAAGCAAGAAATTCTTCCCAAAGTTGCCAAAGGAGAATATTTCTTTGGCATAGCCACGACTGAACCCGGTGGAGGGAGTGATATTGTAGGTGCCACCAAAACCACCATTGCTGAAAATGAGGACAAATACGTCGTAAACGGTGAGAAGGTCTACATCAGTGGAGTTCGCGAATCCACCACCGAAATGCAAGGCCGCTACTTCACTACCGGATACCTCGACAAGCAAGCGTCTCCGAAGCATCGTGGTATTGCTGCCTTCATCTTACCCGTCGAAAAAGATACCCCCGGTCTCACCCCCACCCTCTTCGAGGATTGGGGCCGGATGGGCATCAGCACTGGTGGCTTTGCCATGGACAATGTTGAGATTCCTAAGCATTGGCTAATCGGCGAACCCAACAAGGGATTCGTGTACGCTATGGAAGGCTTCTCCGCGGCCCGTGTCATCATCGGCGCCACCTGTATTGGTGCCGCCCTCGAAGGACTGGAAATCGGTATGAACTATGTTCGCCAACGCAAAGCCTTCGGCAAAGAACTCGGTAAATACGAAGGCATCAGCTTCCCCCTCGCCGAATGGTACAGCAAACTCATGGGCGACCGCCTCGTCATGTACAAAGCTGCCTGGCTCATGGACCAAGTCTATGCCGGCAACACCAAATACAACCACTTCGACGTCGCCCTCTGGACCGCCATGGCCAAACTCCGTGCCCCTATCGATGCCTTCGCAATCCTTAACGAAGTCGCTGACTGGCACGGCGCATTCGCATACACAAAGGAATCTGAGTTGGATCTGGGCATTCGCGGTGTCCGTAGCTACTCGATTGGCGCTGAAGGCGGCATGAATATCATGCGGCTCATTATCGGTCGTGAGCTGCTTGGAAAAGAGTTTGTGCCCTACGATCGTCCGGAATAGGATTTAGTGAGTGCTGTTTTTGCACTCCTGCATATCCTCTTGAATGAAAGCCTGAGAAGAGAGTGCCACTGGTTAGTAATATTTCTAAAGGCATTCGGTCGGCTAACAACCTTAATTGATTATTATGTAGTGTTGGTCTAATTACTTTACATTTGTCAAAATAACCTAACACTTATTTATTACAAGAGCTGGAGTAGTTCACGGAGGGATGAACAATAGGTTGGCCAACTTGGACAAATCCGACAACCATTGATGGACCCAGCCAATTCCAGCTTTGGAGTTTGTGGTACTTCGATATTATCGTAATACTGCTCCTTGCGATCCTCGCCGTTGAAAGTTATCGAGCTTGGAAATGCTTTGAAGCTTGTAAAAGACTAGCGAAAGAGAAAGACAAGAAAGAGTAAAGACTAGTACAATAATCACCTCAGAGATTCAAACGAACAGCGATTTTCGATTACGCCCTCCAGCTCCCTTTTTTTCAGAAGAGAGGGAAGGTGCAACCTGGTAATGAAAAAAACAATCACTCGTGCAAATAAGGTTCATGTAATTCTCACCCTAAAATCTAAAAGTGGAAAATCTCTGTTTAAAAAGAAAAAACTCCTTCATGAAGATTTCGAAGATTATGATCCTCACCCTGATTCAATGAATGCAGTGATTACCTGGCTCAAAAAAGATGATTGCAAGATTACAGCAAAGGGTTATTTTAGCCTAGCTTTCACTGCGTCAAAATCCTTTGTCGATAAATACTTTGGCGGAGGAAAAACAATTCCCGTCGAGTTGAAAGAACATGTGGAAAAGAGTGTATTGTCACCAATTTGGAAACTGAGAAACGCAGAACCAACTCCCCCTAGACTTGATCCTGGTGAACTTTCAGTACCGTCCCCAATCGCTGAACTGGTAAATGCAGATAGTAAACATAGAGAAGGAATTGTTGGAAGAGGAGTGCATGTTGTTGTAGTTGATACAGGCTTTTGGACTCTTAATCACCCCCAATTTCATCCTTATTATAATGCCACACTTAAGGATCAAGTGCGGAAGCAAATTGACGTTATACCTTTGAGAACCGAGTGGGACAAAGCAGAAGACTGGCTTTCTCATGGAACAGCTCTCTGTTCTACACTATTTGCGGTTGCGCCAGGGATTAGACTCACCATGATTAAGACAGCAAGTGTTTCAAGTGTTGTTCCAGCAACAGGAGAACCCATTGATAGCGAGGGGCCGTATATTGTTGAGGGGATTTTGAAAGCAATTCAGTTGGAAGACCAGGCGGATATTCTGTTGGTTTGTGCAGGACCAAATGAGAAGGATGTGGATAGGAATGGAGAGGAGAGAAGAATAGTGGAGCTTGCTTTAATCACACTAATTAATCGAGGAGTTGTTGTTATCTTTCCATCTGGAAATTATGTATGGGAAACCGAGGATGGTCAAAGAATCGATGAAGGTGTTGTCGTGTGGCCTTCAACTCATCCAGATGTAATTTCTGTTGGTGGGGCTTCTCCCCCAGGAATAGCTGGTCCAGCTAATAAAGGGTGGTTTGCTTCACCTGTTGCATCGAGTGGTGAATCAGTGTTATACCCTCCTCGCCATGTCCCAGATATTTGCGGCTTGTGTGGAAATCTCATACGAGTAGCTGTACCAAATGGCCAAGGTGGCACACTTCAGGTTGGTGTAATGAAACCATTCATTGCAGTTCCAGTTCAGTATCAAAGTGCTGATGATTTAATGCGGGTTCGTGATGCAACAGCCTTACCTCCTGTACTTGCTGACGGATGGACTGTTAGTAACGGAACATCGCTTGCGGCGCCAATGGTTGCTGGCGTCGTTGCTTTAATGCTGCAAATCATTAATGACGCAGTTGGGTCATTACCGAGTACTTTTCGATCCAGTTATCGAAACCTTTTATCAAGATCTGATAAAAATAAATTATCTTGGAACTCGGTTCGGGCATTCTTTCCAGGACTTATAAAGAAGATATTACAGAAGACTGCCTATGATGTTAAAGAGGGAATAAGTGCTAATCTTGAAGCAGCTAGGCAAAATGAAGATCCTGCAACCGGTGTAGGACTCGTTGATGCTAAAAAGGCTTGTAATTTCCTTTCTGTAAATAGTATTTTGAATTTATTAAGGACTGATCCAACAATAATGCACCCCTATTTAGGAAGTTTTAGGCTTCCTGATGATTTCTTCCACTGAAGAACCTAAGCTACAATAGAACAATGGTACTTCTAGTGACGACCATACTTCAATAGGAAAGGCATTTCCTCCTTAGTCAGATTTCGGTTTTGTCGTATCAATATCTTTTGATGGAATTATTAGGTCGTTTTTCGTGGGAAAATTATCTTGGTTAAAGTCTAAAAGAATTGATGAGCAGGTGAGTAAACTTGATAATCCAGAAAAAGCCCTTAATTACAGGAGAAGGCTATGGACCTCATCGACAAACAAATTATTTTCGAGCTTCTGATTAGTTATCGCGCCTCGTACCAAGCTATCGCAGAAAAACTCAATTTATCTGTCAATGCTGTTAAAAAACGATTTGAGAAGTTAAAAAATGTTGGGATAATCCGCGGTGGAGTTTTAGTTCCAATGCCAGTGATGAAAGGAACTGAAGATTGGCTGGCATTATTACGAATGGATGAAGCTACAGCTTCAGATGACAGTCTAGAAAAAATTGGGTCTCACGTACTAGTTCAATCGGGAAGCCTTCTGACAGATGGAAGCATCCTCTGTTTCGGGTTCTATGGCGGAGCACAAGATCTTCAGGAGATAGGGGCTTTTCTCCGCCAAGTTCAAGGTGTCAAATCTGTGGAATTTCATACAATTCTAGCACCACAAGGAAAGAAGACTGATTTGGCGAAGAACGATGTAAAGGTACTTCGATGTCTTCGGGAAGCCCCCCGAATCCCGATTAGCAAAATTACTGAAAAAACAGGTATAAATTCAAGACGAGTTCGGAATATTCTGCAAAAATTAATTGGAGAAAACGGAGTCGAACCGATCTATTATATTAATTGGAAATCTCAAGGAAAAACTCATCCGAATGATGTTAGTTTCTTAGTGAGAGTTCATTGGAACCTAAATGCGGGTGGTTATACTGCCTTTATGATTCAGATTCGACACAAGGAAGGTGTGGAAGAAAGGAAAAAAATTACTGATATTCTGACAGATAATTATTCTTTCGAGTTTTGGTATGCCTATGCTTCTGCATTTGAACCCGTGATATTCTGTGTGTTCTTGGTTGAGCACATGAGGGATTCGATAGAAATTGTAAAAACAGTAGAGCAGATTCCTCAAGCAGTTGAGGTGTATCCGATTTTCGGGTATCCTACGAAGGTTTTTCGTAGTCAGGTTGATGATTATTTTGAAGGAATTTTCGAGAATATTGATTAGTACTAATGTATTTTGGAGTGGTAATTGTAATTTCCGAATATGAAGTGCCTAGTAATTAGAGCTCTGTCCCTGGCTTCAAGGTATATGGGGTTTACAATTGTGTAAGAGGAAAGCCGGGCCCTGGTTGTCCACCGGTGCCCCAGAGGCCCGACACGCCGTTTGTCGAACCTCAGGTCCGGTTTCCACCCATCCTCAGCGAATCATAAGCGGAAGTGCCTGTTCGAGACGTGGACCTGCTCGGGGATTGGTTCGACATCCAGCAAATAATCGCTCTGCACAGGTCATGCGAGCGACGTGAGCGTGATGATGAAGTTTCCGAGCGGTTTTCTTCTTCATGTTGCGTGTACCTCCAAGGTTGTGTTTAACGAAACAGGGATACGGAAAATTAGATATGAATCGATGGGAGCCAATGAGTGCAAGAACAAGCAAAATGAGCAGTATTAATGCCTCATTTTGCACAATGTAGTGTAAAGTTCGAAAAATACTGCTTCAGAATATGAATAGAGGTATCTTGTAGTTGTTAGATCCAGCCACGGAATTTGGCCAGAATCCACAGAATAGCAAAAGGAGCGATAACCATAAGTTCAATTTGTAAAACAATAATGAAATCCCCTACAGAGGTAGAACCATAGATACTAGAAGTGGCCACCCCACAGAAGAACGCATTATACCAAACGAAACACATATCAACTATTGTGAAAAGCGCGGCGAGTGTTCCACCCAGATCAAAAAGCCGACACCCTTTATTCTTCAGGATACTGAAAATTTGATAAAGTCTTAAGCGAGAATCCTGTGCTTTTCGGGTCGCATTCTGTAAAGTAACAGGTTTGGAACCATTTGGTTTCTGATTATTAGGGAAAGCCATTTTTGTTCTCCATCCAATTTCGTTGAATTCACCCGAAGACCCGTTCGGGCGTTTCATGCCATTAAAGGTTGATTTTACATATCAATCAATGGGAATTAAATCATGCAAAAAAATCGAAGCTACTTAAGGAAAAACTCCTTTTTTTGCGATAGGGGGTTCAAAAAAAGAATCTATCTGCTATTAATTTCCATTTGATTAATCTAAGAGGTTCAAAAGTACTAACCATCTTCTTTTTGGAGCAGTTTAATAAAATGTGAATACTGCTTCTTCTTTAGGCAATTGCAGGAAAAAAAGTCGCTTATCTTGAATTTCAGAATCTAATGTGTTAAGGCTTATAAGGGATTAGAGAGGTTTAGCAGTCGGAGGGTTAAACCCTGTCATCAACGTGGTTAAACAATCCTTGGCTGATTGTTCAAGACCCCGGATTTCCCATAATGACGACTATCCTGATTCTCGTGATTATTATCTTAATCATTGAAATCTATAAAGTCAGGAAGGATTAGGTATTCGGGATTCTGATTCGAATTAGTCATATAGGGAACCACGGGAGTTTTATCAACTCCCTCTCCCTCCTTTTTTTCAATAGGTTCGAGGTTTTTTCAAACTAAAATTGCCTTTGAATCCAGAGAAGCGAAGATAGTGAGTTTTCCCATATGAAAATAAATAGAATAAAGATTACCAATATCAGGATTTGAATTTAGACCTTGAGGGAGAATCATGAGTAGATTTCCTTTGGGCTTAAGTTACGTATTTATTATCATTTTAATTTGCCCTTCAATCCTAATGCCACCATATTCACCATTGCTTCTTGAAGACTATCCCTATAGTACTCCGAAAGACGCGGAATTTTGTACAGAACCACTAGCTTCCGCACATTTATCTACCTCTAAGCGAGCTTTGCCTATTCAGGGTGGTTCTTGGGTACAATTTCATTCTGAAGCAGAAATCGGGGGAGAGCCAGAGATAACACTTCTTTCGTCAGATACGATCCGATTAGTAGTCTTACTAGAGTGCCCAGGAATGTGGCGAGATGACATTATATTAAATCATACTGTGTATGACAGACTTGAAATCATTTCAGCAGAGTCAACCGCCGATGTTGGTAATCCGAACATCCCTGTTCTGACAAAGATGCTAGAAGTTCCTTATGACATTGATGTTTCAGTCGAACTTCTCGATTCAGAATATCAGGATTTATCGGATTACCATATTGCACCTAGGCAAGAGTTAGTTTATCCTACTCCATCAATAACGTACCCAAGATTCTTCATTAACACAACAGTCTATAACCAGAATTCGTTTTATCCAACCTCACTGACTTGGATTGAAGGAAGTCTAGCAGCGAATCCCATTGTAATCCGTGGCCATCGAATAATCACATTGCACTTAGCTCCACTCCAATTTAACCCAGATAGACATATTTGTCGAGTATTTTCAAAGATCAAAGTGGCTGTACGATTTGCCCGACCAGCAGCAATTGAACCAATAAGTTCTCGGCTTCAGAGCTCGGCTTTTGAGGGAATATTAGAGAATTATCTTCTGAATTATCCTCATGGATTTTACAGCGGACTCTCAACATTACAGAATACTACTCCTTGGATTCCTCCGATTTGGACAATTCTCCCACCGTCAAAACAGATGCCCACGAGCGGATGCGAGTATCTTATTATTTCCCATGATGATTTTGTCGAGAAAGTTAGACCATTAGCAAACTGGAAGATTCAGAAAGGCATAACGACAAAACTCATTTCGATTACTGGGGTTTTTAATGAGTTAAACTGGGTAGTAACGTCTGATCCAGATACTATTAGGAGTGCAGTTTCAGAATACATTCAGTGGGCATACAATAGCTGGGATTTAGTACCAACTTATGCCCTCCTTGTTGGAGATGAAGCACATATTCCTCCACATTATATGACAATTCATCCACAGTATCTTATATTGAGTCCAACGGACTTAGGATACTTTCAGCTCGATGGACCCGATTATCTCCCGGAAATGCTGCATGGGCGACTTTCCGTTGACTCTGATACTCAAGCTGAAACCTTTGTCAATAAAATTCTTCAATACGAACAGAATGGCGTAACTGATCCAACGGGTAATTTTTATAACAGAATCTGCGCTAGCGCATACTTCCAAGATAGAGATAATAATGGACAAGAAGATCCTGCATTTCGTCTAACTCAAACTGCTGAAAAGTTTCGAGAGTATGTAACCTCACGTTCGAATCCTTATGATGTGGACTATTTCTATGTTGCAGGAGCGTACAACTTGGACCCCTTTGCCATTACTCCCTCAACCTATGAAGATGGAACACCCCTTGATTCAAGTTTAGCAGGCCATGATTGGTTCCATCATTTTACACAAGCACAGAATGTCATCGATACAATCAACCTTGGATCGTTTTTGCTATTCAATCTTGGCCATGGAGAATCGCGGAATTTTTACCGTCAATCGAATGGCACTTTTGGTCCATTTGATGGTTGGCAGTATCCACCCTTTGTAACAGACCAGTTTCACCTGTTGACAAACGGAGACAAACTACCCGTAGTTCTGAGTTTAGATTGTAATACAGGCTGGTTTGATGAAGCCTACGATTATAGTCCAGCAAATTACGAATCCTTCTCCGAAGAGATTACCAGAAAGGCTGGCGGTGGTGCTGTTGCAGCACTTGGGGCTTCACGGCCCGTTCAGGCACCCGTGAGCGCGTTAATGCTGGAGGGAATTGCTGATGCAATTTGGGCTGATTATGATGGAAATATCGCCACAGGTGGTTTGAATAATTTGGGACAGATCATCCACTATAGCAAGATGCTAGTTATGGAACAATGGGGATATTTGGGTGAAGAATTGTGTTCTGTAAATACATTTGAACTCTACCACCTTTTTGGAGATCCAGAGATGCCATTATGGACGCAAGAGCCTGAGGATCTGGAGGTTTATTATCCAACACATATTGGCATGGAGGGAGAGCAACGCTTTGTTGTCCAAGTGACTCGGAGCGGATTTCCTATTGGTTCAGCAAGAGTCTGTCTTCAAAAAGGCGGAGAGTTATATGCAGTGAATTTCACGGATTCTAGAGGTTATGCGTATTTTTCAGTTAATCCCATAACAAGTGGATCTATGAATTTGACCGTGACAGCTAAGAACCATCTTCCATATACCACAGTAATTTTCGTTACCAGTGGTGGAGGAGTTCAGTTAAGTCGAGCCTCTGGGGCTGGAGAAACCACGATTACTATCACTGGAACAAAATTTACAAGTGCTAATATGGTCCATCTCTTCATAGGAAACCCATGGGAAGAAGAGGGAAGTGGTCAGGTACCTGTGGATGGGAGAGTTGAATTCACCTATACAATTCCAAGTGAACAAACAGAACCACTGAATTTTTGGCTCCGTGAAATCCAAGTTATAAGTATTGATCCTCCGATTATTTTCACAGTCCGTGCCGGCGTTTCCTATTACTCACCGTATTTTGAAGCTCCAGATTTGTATACCTATTGTCAATGGAATGAAGAAACATGGCATTTGAATCCTAAAGGATCATCTGCCAATGAGAATCCCTGTTGGGATAATCCTTCGATAGAGGTGAAAGATGATCAGGGAAATGTAGTTACATCAGGAAACTTACAAATTGGTTCTATCTATACTATTCATGCTGATATACACAACGCAGGACCAATTCATGCAAATAACGTCAAAGTGTTCTTCAACTGGTCTAGATGGGGAATTGGCCAAGTGACTTGGCATGCGATAGGAAATGACACAATTGATGTCCTGCCTTGGGGTCAGTCGATGGCTGTAATGGTCTTTGTGCCAACTGTTGAAGACATGATTTGTATTCGAGTAGCAGTATCACATCCTGAAGATAGCAATCCTTACAATGATTGGGGTGTTGAAAACACCTTAGCACTCTTCACTCCGGACCGCATCGGCATCGAATTGCCAGTCTTCAACCCAACTTCCAGAGAAAGCCATATGTTTATCCAATTGACTCAAGATAACATATTAGGTGCTTTGTGGACAGCATCAGTTGATCATATTTCAGATTCACAACTAGGACCAAGTGAATCAACTAATATCATAATCAGTTTCGTTATCCCAGACGATGTTAGAGAAGGTGATATGCACAATTTCACAATAAACGCCTTTATCGAACAATATATCACAGGGGGAGTCAGTATTTGTCTAACGAAAAGACCGCCTCAATTAGTGATACCATGGCACCTAATCCTCCCGCTAATTGTTTTAGTGATTATCAGTATTATCATCGTATTCGTTTTTAAGAAGCGCTTTCGAGAAAGTGATGAAAATTAGGATTTTTCAATAAGTGGAAAGAAAACAAATGTGCCATACTCTATTTATAGTCGTGAAGACCACAGAGTGTGGATTCGGACCTTTAGGGCGTTCTACAAGCAGAATGGAGTAAATTAGTGATTTAAGTTCTCCATATGACCTCAACATATACCTTAACGTGATTGTTATGGATCTGGTTGACAAGAACATTGTGTTCGAGCTTTCCGTCAATTATCGTGCTTCATATCAGACGATTGCCAAGAAACTAAATCTTTCTGTGAATGCTGTCAAGAAACGTATTGAGAAACTAAAGGAGAGTGGAATAATTCGGGGAGGTTTATTACTTCCAATGAATGCAATGTTGGGGATGGAAGATTGGATAGCCATTTTGCATACTAAAAACCCCACCCCTTCAAGTAATTTTCTTGACACATTGGGAAAACATCCATTGATGACTGCCGCAAGTATTCTTACAGATGGAAGTATTTTGTGCCATGGGAGTTACTCAGGAGCATATGGTCTTCGAGATATTGGATCGTTTTTACGGCAGATACCTGAAGTGGACTCTGTAGATTTTCATACACTTCTCTCTGTGCCAGGGAAACGTTGTGAATTATCAACTGCTGACTTGAAAGTCCTGAGATGTCTCTACGAAGAGCCTCGAATTTCTATTATAGATATTTCTAAAAAAACTGGCCTTAGTCCTCGCCGGATTCGAATGAGCATACACGAATTAATAGGTGAAAACGGCTCCGAACCGGCTCTATACTTGGAGTGGGAGCCGAGGGGTGGTTCTCGTCCTGAAGAGGTTAGTTTTAAGGTTTCAATTCACTGGGATTTGAATGCTGGTGGATATACGGCATTCATTATGATGATTCGACACGAAGAGGGGAGTGTGTCACAGTCTAAGATTGTTAGAATGTTAAAAGAACAGTATCCAATGGATTTTTGGTATGCATATGCCTCGGCGTTTGAGCCTGTGATTTTTTGTATTTTTGTCGTTGAACACTTACGAGACGCTACAAACATTGCAAATACGATTCGGAAAATCCCTGAAGCGATTACTGCAAATACGATTTTTGGTTATCCAACTAAACGATATCGAAGTCCTATTGATGACTATTTTGAAGAACTTTTCAAGCAGATCGACGACTAATTAGGGTTTTCACAACCTAATCGCTTTCCCTTCATTTTGCTTTACGTCTAATTTGATACTGATGTCATCAGTAGTTAGGGGGTCCTTTTAGGTGAGCCGAACAAATTTTATGCTTTAAAATAGTGGTGTAAGTGGATTCGGACCTTTGAGACAGCATTGGGTGGTTTTGTTAAGACAATACAGTCTTCAAGCTACTATCCTGCTAGCTGCAAAAAGGCATTAAGTGGTGGCAATGGACGCCGTGGACAAGAACATCATTTTCGAGCTATCGACAAACTATCGTGCTTCATATCAGGCTATTGCTAAGAAAATGGATCTTTCAGTGAATGCTGTTAAGAAGCGAATTGAGAAACTCAAAGAAAGTGGAGTAATTCGGGGTGGGTTATTACTTCCTATGAGGGCAATGTTGGAGATGGATGATTGGGTTGCCTTATTACGCACTGAAGATCCAATTCCTTCTGATCAGTTTCTTGATGTTATTGGGACACATCGGTTAGTGGGATCTGCGAGTATTCTTACGGATGGTAGTATTTTGTGTTTTGGGTGGTACCCTGGCTCTTCAGGGCTTGAGGAAATTGGTACATTCTTGCGTTCAACTCCTGGTGTTGAGTCGGTGGAATTTCATACGATTCTTGCGGATCCTGGGAAGCGCTGCGAGTTGTCTGTATCTGACGTGAAGGTGCTTCGATGTTTGCATAAAGAGCCGCGGATGTCAATTAGTGATATTTCTAATGAAACGCGCCTTACGCCCCGCCGTATTCGGAAAATCATTGATGCGTTAATTGGTGAAAATGGTTCAGAGTCCAATATCTATTTGAATCACCCGTCCAGAGGGGGGAAGCGACCAGAAGAGGTATGCTTTCAACTAAGTTTGCGTTGGAATTTGAATGCTGGGGGACATACCGCATTTGTAATTATAATTCGCCATGAAGAGGGAGCCCAACCCCGTTCAAAGATTGTGGATATTCTCAAGGAGAACTTTCCGGTGAAATTTTGGTATGCGTATGCATCAGCCTTTGAGCCGGTGATTTTTTCTGTGTTCGTGGTTGAGCATATGCGCGAAGCCAGTGAAATCATTGAGACTATTCGTAAGACGCCTGAAGCGATTTCAGCGAATGCAATCTATGGATATCCTTCACGAATATTTCACAGTCCCATAGATGATTACTTCGAAAAGCTCTTCAAACGACTAGAAAGAGACTAAAGCAGTGAAAGTTTTGACATAAGGAAAAGGTCTGTTAGAGGTCCCAATCATATTTTGTGAAGAAGAAAGGATAACAGTCATCAGGTTTGAGTTCTTCAAGAGTTTCAGCAGGTAATAACCAGATATCAGTCTGAGAAGTGTAAGCAGCTGTTGTGACTTCGAGAACTGGGATTTCATGAATTGGATCATCGAGGGACTTGTTGAGTTTAAGCTCACCGGGTCCGATTTCAATTGGCCCGTAATTGATTTTGTTAAGTAAACGGAGTAGTCGAGGATGGTTATCGACGGAAATGCCATCTATACCGGGGAAAGCTTTGAGCAGAAACCAAGGAGTTGCACTAAAGGCTTCTGGGAAGGGAGTCTGCATGATTGCTTTAATTTCGATTATAGGGATACCATGGCGGGTACACACACCATGTACAGCATTTCCTTTGCGTGTGAGCGTGATTGAATCTGCGATTTTTTTGGGAAATCCATATAATTCACGTCCTGCGGCCATAGCGAGATCATTATCAACGGGCATGGCGAGGCAATAGCTTCCCTGTTCATTATTATATTGGACTTGCACGGAGAGTGCGGCTTCGTTGTAGGGAGCAATGAAGTTAGGTTCGAGAAATTCCGCGACATATGCTGTTCCTAGCGCTTCGGGGGAGGGTTCCAGTGGAGGGGGAATTATGCGTTTAATGACTTGGAGGTCAGTTTTGAAAATTACCATTAACATGTTGACCTTACCGAGGAGGAAGCCCTGTGCAAATTTCTTGCTTCGCTTTTTGAGGTCGTCTCGGGAGTGGACTAAACTCATTATAGACACCGGTTTGTATTCTAAGCTGGCTTTGTATTAAAGCGCTTAGTGTGTCGGTGTCGAAAAACAAAAGTAATTCCGAAAAGGATGACTAGCAATAAAACTCCAAGTCCTAGCCAAAACAGTGTTGTGTAGTTTTGTTCTTCGAGAGAAAGAATTCCTAAGGTATGGAAGTTGCTGGCTGTTAGTTCACGTGTGACGCGATATGTGTAGATTGCGTGTTGAGAGGCGAGGAGCTCGTAGGTATACTTGAGAAGAATTCCCTCCGTGTAGTGGAAGTACCAGTTTTCGCTACATTGTTGAAAATCGTCATCAATCGAAAACCATGCAACTGATTGGACTCGCCAACAGAGAAAGGTTCCGAATTCAAGAGAGATGTAGCTTGATGTGAGAGGGTAATTCCCTGTATACGGGGAGAAAGCCACAGAATGCCCATGGTGCCATCTGGAAGTATTGACCCAAAGTGGAGGTTGGAGAGGTCTTTCAAGCAAAGTTCCATTTAATAATATGATTCGCCATGTTGAACTATTGAGGAACATTTCCCCCTGCAATATATCCTCGTTAGTGGACGAGATATTGATGAGGAAAAGCGAGTTACGTTGCACTGATGTTGCCGATTGGATTGTGAACTGTTCATCCCATTCACCCTGCAGGTCATCAGTTACATGGTAGTTGAGAAAAAGCCCAGTGGGTAAAGATGCAAGCCTAGTCGGGATAGAAATTAAGAATGACAGTAATATGACGAATAACACAAACCGAATTCGTTTCTTTCTTAAAATCCTCATCGTGAACCCTTCAGTGTCAAAGATTGGCATGGGCAATCATTTCATCAATCATTGATTCGCGTAATCCAACATATTTTCGGAGAGGAAAGCTGACCCAAATCTCAACCTTCGAGATATTAGGTGCTTTTCGTATCACGGGAAGGATTTTTTCGGATTCACGAATGTGGTTTACAATGAAGACACAATAGATAATCGGTTCAGTGGCAGCAACAAAGGAAAACCAGAATTCGAAGGGGAAGTGGCTTTTGAAGTATTGGACAACTCCTTCAGGAGATCCTTTGCCTTCTTCCCAGTTAGTTCGAACAACAAACGCATTACCGCCTCCTGCATTAAGGTCCCAGTAGATGCGAAAATGTAAAGCAGCTTTGGATTGGCTAATTTCCGGTTTGTATTCTTTATCAACAAGAGTTTCGATGGGAGTTCCAACCTTGCCATGAAAGTCTTGGATGACGCTGCGAATGCGTCGAGGTGTTAAACCAGTTTGCTCTGAAATTTGTGAGATAGGCATCCGTGCATCCTCTCGTAGAGATCGGAGGACTTTCAAATGTCCGTCTGTCATAGGAATTTTTTGACCACGATCTGCAATGAGAGTGTGAATTTCAACGTTCGCGACGCCTGGCAGTTGGCGAAGAAATCCACCGAGTTCAGATAGACCTTGTGCTCCGATATATTCTGCGAAGACGAGGATGGATCCATCAGAAAGATAACCAGCACTGAAAACGGATGGATGTGCACCTATGCGGTCTAGAAATTCTGGACTGAAATGGGTGTCGCTAAGAGTGATTCGGGCAAGGAACCATTCAGCGTCCATCATGGCTAGACTGAGATACACATAATATCGTTGGATAACTCCTTCTTCTTCCAGTTTCAATATTCTTTTCTTCACAGCGTTCACTGTAAGGTCTAGCCGAGTTGCGATTGTTTGATAAGTGACTCGACAGTTGGTTGCGAGTTCGAGAAGAATGCTTTTGTCTACAATATCCAATGGAGGCACCTTATCTTGGGGGTTGACCTGAATTGGCTGTTCTCGGATATATTTACGAGGAATTGCGAAGCTAGTCTTTGGATTCTCCGTTGTCAGGAATTCAGCGAGATATAATTCGTAAGCACTCCGGTTTAATCCTTTTGAAATGTAGCATGCCTTTTGAATGCCCGAATAAAAAATAAATAAAAAAGCCGGGTCTTCAGGGTATCCTTCCCCTCCATTTCGGCACTTCCCGGTCCGTGCGCATGGGTGGCAATGGACCATTTTGGACAACGGATTCGGAGTTTTCGTCCGGTTACCGAGAAGACCCGGCTAAGGTCAGCGTCCAAGGTCCGTGTCACTGGTGTGTCAGTGTCGATCCCTAGTAATCATGATTAGCGTCGTGAAGTTACGACAGCAAAGGTGATTCGGTCTCGTGGAGTGCCTTTGGGGTTTTTCGCACCGGTAACAGCGCGTTCTGCAAGGGCCATTTTGGCAATTTTCTTTTTCGGAGCCATTTTTGTTCACCGTCCCGCCGATGCGAGACAATGATACCTAACCCGAAAATTGCATATTATTCGATGGGAGCTTGTCAGTGCAAAAATCCGACAAAAAGAGAGAGAGGGTGCCAACTTTTGCACTAAGTGGTGCAAAAATCAGGAACGCACCCTGAAAAGGACTTGGGTGGGAGTAAACCGGGCCTACGAAAGCTCCCGACCACAAGAACCACGAAATTAGATCACCCGTTGCTGAATCGCTACTGCGCCGATTCCCCAGCAACAGGAAGAGGAACAAGTGGCGGTTGTGTAGACCCGATTGACGTGGCTGCAAGGGGTTTTTGGTGATCGTTTCTTCACCATAGGGATTCCTCACAGCCTAGCGTCGGCTAAGGACCAGCATGACTGCATATCGAGTCCGAGGTTTTGCTACCGGATGTGGGTTACGGCAGCCGGCTACGGCACGTTCAGTCGCCGACATATCTGCTAGTTTCTTATGTTTATGTTCGGATTTGGCCATCTCAAATCCCTCCAATTGTGTGTCACCAGGATCCCTGTTGGGAATCCCAGAGCAAATACGAATCGGCGTCCGTTTGATAAGAATCGATGGGAGCAACCGAGTTCAAAATCCCGCAATTTCCACTTTTGGATTCAGAAATCTTGAACTTCGCAATGCAAAACCGAGTAAGAGGATTTGCCTTTTTGCGAATTGTTGAACTCTCAAGTGTAAAATTCCGTTCTTCGAGGGATTTTTGATGTGTTAGACCCGAGAGCATTTTAGCCAAGGAGATGTATTTCTAACAGTGAAACGTCGTTAATATAGTAGTGAATGGAAAGCCCTTTTCTAACGAATTGGTTTGTCTGGGAAAAGAGAGTTGGAGTTGATGGCTGTATGAATCCGTTACATGTGTTTCCTTTCAAGTATATGCAGATTATTGTCGCTTTGCTAGCTGAGGGTGAGGTAGACCTTTCGGAGATTCGGTCCTCCACTGGCATGTGTAGCTTTGATTCCACAGAAGTATCGGATATGCTAGCGTACTTGACAGGATTTGGTCGAGTTGAAGCCCAAGATGATGGTTGGGTTATACATAAAACGGAAACAAAAGCGGTCTATGAGCGATTTCGCAAGGCATTCCTCGATGATGCTGTGGCGATCCTCACGAATTTATCAACCAAGGCCAAACCGATTGAACAGTTACAACAGAAAACTGGTCTTAGTGCAGAGAAAATAAATCTGTATTTGCCGTTCCTTGCAGACATCACTCGATTGGGTGTTATTGGACGGTGTTCAACCGAGCACCCAACCATTTGGTGTGTCCAGTCAGAGTAGTTGATTGAGTTGGGGTAGAAGTTCACCAGCTTTACCAGCGAGATGCACATCAACGAGAGGAGTCAAAGGTGTATCTTCGACGTTTATCTCCAAAATTTTTCCATTGTGCCGTTTGACGATAAGAGGAAAGGAGGCAGCAGGTTGAATCAGAGCAGAAGTACCAATGACGAAAATCGTGTCTGCTTTGTTCAATTCAACGATTACCTGATCCATGACTCTTTGTGGAAGTGATTCGCCAAACCAGACAACATTGGGACGAAGATTAGCTGAACAATCGGGACAGGTAGGAACACCAGAGGCGGGTGTTGTGAGGCGGGACTGGTAGGAGCATTGTGTACATTTGACAGCCCATAGGTTTCCATGGACTTCGAGGACGTTTGTTGAACCAGCGTGGCGATGGAGCCCGTCGACATTTTGTGTAATCAAAGCTTTGAGTAAGCCCGTTTTTTCCCAGGCCGCTAGCGTTTCATGGGCAGGGTTAGGTGTGCACTGAGCGATAAGGTTCTGACGCCAACTATACCAATCCCAGACGAGTTGAGGATTCTGTTTGAAAGCGTTTGACGTGGCAAGCTCCATAGCATTATATTGTTTCCAGAGCCCATCTTTTCCGCGGAAGGTGGGAACGTTCGATTCTTTGGAGATCCCAGCCCCTGTGAGAGCCACCATGTAGTGTGTGCTTCTAATGATGTCTACAGCCTGATTAGTTGGGTTCATGGAAGGTTTTGCCCCGTTGAGTGATAATTGAATAAAAACGTGCTATTTAGCTTATACGTCCTTGAATGGATGATAAGAGGACAGCTTTTATAGGAGAACGGCGGGAAGGCGGCAAGAGAGCTGATTCGCTATGACTGAAGTTAGGTTACCATCTTGGCTTCGTTGGTTGAACTTCTTTATGGGTATCATTGCCTTCATTGTTGGTGTCTCAGTGATCTTCTATCCTGATGTGTGGGTCGCCTGGGGCATTGTCATCTTAGGAATGATCTATCTTTTGAAAGTGATCATTCGAATGTATGGTGGAGTCACTTATGCCCAGTTCCCGTTGTGGCAACAGGCATTAAGCATCATCATCGGACTCGCCCTGATCTTCCTTGGTCTTCCAGTAATTCTAGTTCCCGGATTTGGTGATGCCTGGCTAAGCATCCTCATCTTAGCTGCCCTTCTATTGGTTGGCGTTGACCAAATCATGAATGGTCTATTTGTGAAGACGAATACTTCGACCCGTCGAATCATTCACATCATCTTCGGTTTCATCTTGATTATCCTGGGCATAGTAAACTTCCTGTACTTTGGCTTGGGAATCTGGATAACGCTTTATATCATTGCCTTTGCTCTAGTAATCATTGGACTCGATTCTCTGATCCAAGGACTCACTGGATACCGTTCCATATAACAGCTAAAGATGCAAGAGATGCATGAAAATTCTCAGCCACGCCGATTGGAGTGGCTGAAGTTCTATCTTTCATTTAACCCTGAATTAGAGGTACGTGCGTAATTCGTCATTCGGATATGGAATACTCGCTATGGTTTTTCATCCTCATCACTACAACCGTCATTATACATCTTTATCGGGCCGTTGAATTCTTTTTTCCGATTTTGACTAAGTTCCTCTTCAATGATGCATTATTTCTGATGAATAGTCTCAAATTAGAATTTACTCTTCTTGCCCTTTTTATTGGTCTCTATCTCTTCTTCCAATCAAAGATAAAGATCGATTCATTGTAGACGTCTACGGCGAATGTAGATGTACAGGAGTAATGCAGCCAAGATTAGGGATCCAAGGAGGAGGACCATAGGAGCTAGCCAGGGATTGAAGAGTGTTGGCGGGACGAGTGATATCGTTACCGTGATGATATTACTCCAAGGCCCAAGTAGGTTTAAGTTATCACGTGCACGAACGCGAAAATAATAGGTCCCCAAAGGATGATTAGAGAGGAGTTGACTTGTGGCGTTTACATTCCATGTTCGGTCAGGGATATCAAAGAGGGGGGTTACATCCATTTGGAGCTCATACCCATCGATTGTTCCATCTCCATCAAAGGCTTGGGTCCATGAAATAAGAAGAGTGCCATAGGGATTCAGGATTGTTGGAGGAAGCAATTCTACTGGTCCTGGACTTGTTTCCCCATCAAACCCGAACTTGACGAGGAAACCATTAGTTGTGTCACCAAGCCAACCACTGGTTGTTCCTGCGAAATAATGAGTGTTGACACCTGTGGTAAACCCGAAGGGTTGACAGGGACCAGCGCCACCCCATGCTCGTTCCCAATTGAACTCACCTGTGGTATTGAAATTGAGAAGATTCGCCCGATATCCTGTCACAGGATCTTCATAATGAGCCCCAACAAACACTGTATCTTCTGTTGCAAATATACCAAGCCCTTCTTGATTTGATCCGGTATTTTTAATCGTCTCCCAAAGCATAGTATTGGTGCTGTTGTATTTGAGTAGGAAAAGTGCACCTGAAGTTGTAGTGCTAAAAGACT
>JABXGS010000150.1 GCA_016550425.1 archaeon | reverse complement strand
GTGACAATCAGGGTTTACGGTTGTTACAACGGGTACGAGATGAGGCACACCGCTTTGCTATCGCTTATCACCGGAAAATTCGCCAAATCAAAGGACTCAAACTGACCTTAACAGACATTCCTGGTGTGGGTGTTAAACGAGCAACACTTCTGCTTCAGCATTTTGGCAATCGAAAGAAGCTCTCTGAAGCATCTGTTAATGAAATCGCTGCTGTCCCAGGTATCACTAAGCAAGTTGCGAAGAATATTGCCCAATATTTCTCCGAAACCAGTGATTAATGGTCTTAGAAGATGAATACGACAAAGCTGAGCGAGAGTAGGAATAAAGCAAGATAGTAAGTTGGAAAGATGAACAGCTCAGCTTTCTTGAAATGGTGGTGGAATTCTTTAATGAATAGAACAAGATCTGAGATGACAAAGAAGAAGGCACCTAATACTGGAATAAACCCGAGTAGAGTTCCTGAAGTAAGCCATAGCATAAATGCGCTGCAAAACGTAAGGGAAACAGTAAGTGAATAGACGAAGATGGGAATCTTCATATTCTTAAAACCATTTTCTGAGGATTCGATGTAGTGTGTATTAAAAATAATTATCAGTAGCCACCCGATAAATGCGCTTATAAACGCGGTTATGGGTAGGAAGGAAACGCCCATCAGTATGCTCTGCCAAGTAAAATTGGAAATCAATAGAATTTGAGCGATAAGAAAGAATATGCCACCGATGAGGATTTTAATTTCCATTCCAATATCGCCGAGGAGGCAGAAGATGAATGCAACGGCTAATAAAATGTAAAACAAGCTGATCGTAGGTCGGAAGAGTATCACCATAATTGCTGCAGTAAGTGCAGGGATGAATTTGATTACCATGAAAGCGGGTGTTGGTAATTTTGATAACCATTCCTTTTGAAAGATTATCTCGTTTTCACGAACGGATTTAATAACCGTTGACACGAGCGCAGTAATCCAAAAAATCAGGGAATAAGGTATGAGGTATAGCATGTTCAATGTTTACTGTGTTATAAGCTTAAGAGTGTTAGAGTTTATTGTGTTATTACGTTTTGCGGTTCTTTTTGAGAAGAGAAATTGCGCCTCCAGCATCGAGGTAATCGATGAGAAATGAGGGAATTTTGGTCGTTTTAAAGCGTTTTTGTGTTCGGTGGTTCAATAAAGTTCCCTCATTTAAGTTGATTTCAATGAAATCGCCTTCTTGAATCTCTTCCGGACTTTTCGCAAGTTCGGGGAATTCGATTGCGGGGAGACCCAAGTTAAAGGCGTTTCGAAAGAATATTCGGGCAAAGGATGGTGCTACTATGGCTCCGATGCCTAAATGAAGAAGAGTTGCAGGCGCTTCTTCACGACTGGAACCGATGCCAAAATGTTCATCTGCAACAATAATGTCGCTGGGCTGCACTTTCTCAGCGAATTCTGGTCGAAGATGTTCAAAAACATAGGGTGTAAGTTCCGTTGTGGAGATGCGACCAAGACGGACACCAGAAATAATATCATCGGTGCTAATATTACTCCCAAATCGCCATACTTTCCCGCTGATTATTGATTTCCGTTTTGGCATAAAGGCTAGTTTCCTCCACGGGGATCAGTAATTTGTCCTGCAATAGCACTTGCCGCTACCGTTGCTGGTGATGCAAGATAGATTTGGGCTTTGGGACTGCCCATGCGACCAGGAAAATTCCGGTTTGTTGTACTGATACATACTTCATCTGGAGCAAGTAAGCCAAAATGGCCACCAAAACATGCCCCACATGTCGCTGGTCCGATTGTTGCTCCCGCTTTCACGAGTGTGCTAATTATTCCGTTTTTAAGAGCGATCTGATAAATTTTCCGACTTGCAGGGTTTACGATGAATCGAACCCCATCAGCCACCTGTTTTCCAGACATTATTTGAGCTGCAACCCGAAGGTCTTCTAATCGTCCATTAGTACACGATCCGAGATAGGCTTGATCAATGGGTTGTCCTGCCACCTCTGAAACAGGAACCGCTTGGGTCGGTAATGATGGGGTTGCGACCTGTGGGGTAAGTGTAGAAATATCTAATTCAAGGGTTTGGTGATAATTGGCTGTCTCATCAGGATAAACAGGTGTGAATTTGTGTTGACTTTGGTTTTTGATATAGTCGATGCTACGTTTATTTGGGGGAATTAACGCCGCCATGGCTCCTACTTCTACGGCCATATTGGTGAGGGTCATCCAGGCGTCTAAGCTTAATTTTGACAATGTTTTTCCATGGTATTCGATTGCTTGAAATGCTGCTCCCTCCACGCCGAGTTGCCCGAGAGTATGAAGGATGATGTCTTTTCCCATTATCATGGGAGGAATATTGCCAGAATATGTAATTTTTAGGGTGTCAGGGACACGGAACCATAATTGCCCGGTCGCGAGGACAATTGCCATATCGGTTGCTCCTATTCCTGTTGCTAAGGCTCCAAAGGCACCTGCTGTAGTTGTGTGCGAGTCGGTGCCGACTACTAATTCACCGGGTCGGATGTGTCCCTCTTCGACAAGAACTTGATGGCATATTCCTTGGCCCACATCATAGAAGTGTTCAATTTGATATTTTTTTACGAATTCACGGACCTGCTGGTGGATGGTAGCAATTTCGATCGTAGGCGCTGGGGCCCAATGATCTAAAATCATTACGACTCGGCTGGGATCCCAAACTTTGCTAACATCGGCTTGGTCTAAAAGTGGGAGAATGCGGCTTCCCATCATCTCATGAGACATTGCCACATCAATGGACGCTTCAATGATTTCTCCTGGTTCTATCGCTTTCTTATCAGTGTGGTTGAGCAAAATTTTCTCAGCCATGGTTTTTCCTGTCATCTGCTTTTCACTACTCCTTTAGTTGCTGCTGAATACGCCTCCTAATAGCTGCACCTACTTGCTTTGTCGTGGACGGTTTCACATCCGCATATGCTCCCACACATAAATCATAGGTGCGAACCTGCTCCTCACCTAACAATTGAATCACTGCATCTTCAATGATTCCTGCCGCCTTCAAAGCAGCTTGGTCATTATGTTGTTCACCGAGCCAATCGAGTAGCATTCTACCAGCTAGAATCGCTGCAATAGGGTTCGCCCGACGTTTTCCCGCATGTCGTGGTGCCGAACCATGAATTGGTTCGAACATCGCATGGGACTCTCCAATATTTCCGCCCGCCGCGACTCCCATTCCTCCCTGAATCCCCGCACCCAAGTCCGAGATAATGTCGCCAAACATATTCGATGTAACAACCACATTGTAAAACTCGGGGCGTCGGAGGCACCACATGGTCCAGGCATCAATATACGCATAATCGGGTACAATCTTGGGAAACTTGTGGGTCATCTCTTCGAATATACGACGGAAAAGTTGGTCGCCAATTAGAACATTGCTTTTATCAACACAAGTAACGCGTTTTTTTCGGTCCTTCGGTGCACCTTGTTTCCGCTTCATCGCGAGGTTCATCGCGTATTGAATGACCCGTTCGGATCCTAGTCGTGAGATTGGGCGCATATCAATTGCCAGTTCTTCGCGCTCATTTTCGCCATAATGCTTCCCAATCCCTGCATACAACCCTTCAGTATTTTCTCGGATAATGACAAAATCGATGTCCTTTGGTTGTTTATTTACTAAGGGTGTCGGAACACCTGGGTACAATTTCACAGGCCGGATATTCGCATACAGTTCGAGTTCTCGTCGCTGCCCTAATACAACTGTGGCGCCTGCAAGCTGACCATTGTTCAGGCGCACAGGCTCTCCAGGGGCTTTTTCCCAACCCACTGCCCCTAGCAGAATGGCGTCTGCCTCTTGCTTTGAAAATACCTCCGCTTCCCCGGACCATTCACAACCCGTCTCTAGAAAATATTTCCCTCCGCACGGAAACTCATGGAAAGCCAGCTCTAGCCCAGTAATTTCAGCAGAAATCGTTTCTAATGTTTTTACAGCTTCTTGAATAACTTCTGGGCCAATTCCGTCACCAGGTAACACCTGAATCTTGTAGGTCCGCGCCACAGGAATCCGTTCCACAATCCTGTTCGCGTTCAGCTATACAAAGTTTCCGACTCGAATAACTCCGAATATTTGAATTAATATCCATTCTTCAACTGAGTACATGAACAATTGACCATGATGCGTAAGAATTACTTCAGAGCTTCTTCCACAAACTGAATCAAATCCACCATCTTCAGCTTAGAGCCACTCCTCTCAATCGCTAATTGAAGGCTAGTTTCGCAGAAGGGGCATGCACTAACTAGGTGAGTTGCTCCGGTGTCTTCGGCTTCTTTAATACGTTCAATGGAGGTGTCTAGAGTCCAATCGGGAAACTGTGCACGGGCACCACCACCAGCTCCACAACACCAGGCATTTTCTTTGTTACGGGGCATTTCTACAAAATTGTCGCCAAGGAGTGTTCGAAGGATTTTTCGGGGAACTTCAAACCATTCAGCTTTCTCCTTTCGATCCTTAATGAGGTGGGCGACGTGGCGTCCGTAGTGGCAGGGATCGTGATAGGTGGCTTTGATGCCTTTGAGGGGCTTGAGCTTCGCTTTGCCAGCTTCGAGAAGTTCGGCAATGAAGTTCACGCTGTGTTTAACTTCGAAAGGTAAGGGGCCATAATATTTGGGCCAGTCCCGTTTCATGGTTCGAAAACAACCTGCACAAGATGAAACGACCACCTTTGCGCCTGAATTCTTGAAGAGCTCGACGTTATGTTTGACGTAGTCGTTGACCAACTCGGTTTTACCCACCCGAATTAATGGGGAACAGCAGCACCATTCATCCTCTTTCACCGTCATGTCGGCGCCAAGCATATCCATGACCCGCATTGTGGAAATTGCGAGTTCTTGTAACCGGTAGGAGGCGGTACATCCAACAAAATAGATGACGTCGGCTTTTTCTTTGAGCTTGAATTCTTTGGGCACCCAGGCTGTTCGGTTAGCGTGTTCCTCGTTGTAAGGATTCCGCTTGATTTCGGTAGCCTTCGAGTATCCGATTTGCTTATCCAAAGGGCCAACACCGGCTTTCACAGCCTCCGCTCGCATGGCTTCAATGATATCCACCGTAGGTAGCTCGTTTTCACATTGTTCTTCGCATTGACCGCAGGTGGAACAACGAAAGAGCATGTCACCGATATCTTTGTCGAGTTTATAGTTCCCATTGAGAATTGCTCGTGCGAGCCATAACTTGGCACCGCCACTGTACGCTTCCCATTCCATGGCACTCCATGCGGGGCATCCCACTTCGAAGCCGCCTTTTGGATTAGCTGCGTCTGCAATGGTACAAGCTTTGCAATGAATACACCGCGCGATATCTAGTTCAAAATCTTTGAGTTCGGTTTTGGATTTTTCAGATTCGGTCATTATGGTGTTCCTCCGAGTTGGAAGGAGAATTGCTGTGTTCCAGAGACGCTTGCCCCTTTTACAGTTTGCCTTTTTTCGAAAAATTCACGGTGTTAAAATTGAACTACTTCAATCGTTCCCCTCTCTTGTTTTGGCAGAAGCTTCTTGATTTAAAATCGCTGAAATGATGAAGATGATGAAAACGAACACCATCAAAATGAATCCCGTAAACGAAAGAATTTCACTAACTGAATCAGAAAAAACCACTGAAAAAATAAACAAAAGCACTGTAGCGATAAGAGAGGGAATGCCAACAGCAATGAATAGGCCTCCTTGAAAAAAGAGCGATCCCTCTGAGGGATTGATAAATTTAGTGAAACGATGATACCGATATCCGAGGGTGAAGCTAATACTTGCGCTAAGGAAAAGAAATGCCACAAGGGGAATTAGCAGCAAAGCTTCCCACCGATATACGCTAAGAAACTCGGAAAGGCTATCAATACCTATCAACAAAAAAGCCATTATTCCCACAAAAAATGCAACTGATAAACCGATGCCGCAGCCAAAAAACAGGCGTCCCCAATTACTCTCTTGAGTTAGTAGTTGTTGAATTTGCCTTGGCATTAACAAACCGAACAGACTAACGAAAACCAGGGAAGTCACAGCCATATTAGCTGGCGCCACTAATGGTTGCGTTGCACCAAGCAGAAAAAGCGCCAAGTAACCTAAACAGAGCAGAACACTCAGGATTCCCAAAAAGCGCAGCCAAAACATCATTCGCTCCGTCGATTCTTCGAAATGTTCTTGCATCTTCTTCTATCAACCCGAAGTTCATTTCGTTCTTTGTTCAAATTATCTTGCCAATTAAGTAGTATTAGATAAATTTCTCAGACAAGATAATTATCTGCTATAAGCGACGTATAACAAAATTGGTATAAAAGGAACGCAGAGACCCATGATTATGAAGGAAAGACTGAGTGGATGGTTTTGCGTACTTGGGTTTTCTAATACCAACCGACATGCGTTCCGCATTCATGGCAGTATTGATCAATCCGGTTCAATTCCGCACCGCAGTTGACGCATTTCTTTGTTTGCCCAGTGGATGAATCACTAGGTGGCTGTTGGTGAATCCAAATGGACTTTCCATCATACACGTGATACGGTCCTAGGGGATGAACCTTAGTATGGCCAGAAGGTTTGGATGGTATGTGATACGGATTCCAACTCGCCACTAAGGCGCCTGCAACAATAAGGAGGACACCACCAATCAGAAAGATGAAGATTAGGCTGAGGATGCCAGCGATGATGAGTATGCCTCCCGCAGATCCTCTGTTGCCCTTGGGAATTTCATTATAAGCTATCATTGGCAAGATGATTCCGATGAAGAACCAAATGAGTGTGAAGAATAACATAGGAAAATAGAAGACGCCTACTAGGAATTCGAAGAACAGAATGAAGCCATTACATAATATACCAATTATTGTCAACACTTTCGCTGAATCTAGGGTTCCCATTTTCTAACCACTACCTCATTCTGGAATTAGTTCTGAGTAGAGATTCTAAAAACGGATTGAAAAACATTTACTGTTCTAGCCTAAAACGGACTCTGATGGATGGCAATGATTCAATCCTTTAGCGATTTTTGCTTACACTTCTAATCGTCCCGGATGCATGATGCCATTCGGATCCCATACTTCTTTGAGCTCTTTCAGCATTTTCACATACTCGGGCATCAACGGTTTCATTGCCGGCCAATGAATGAACGCATTGGGACGATAGTTTAGCCATCCTTTCTTGTGGGCGATTTTGGTGAAGTGTTTATCCCAGGCTTCTACTTGCTCATACCCTTTCTCAGTACGACTATCGAAGGTCGCGATAGGCATTGCAATACATTGGCGACCTTGTTCGATGCTCGCCACCCACATTACTGGTGGAATATCGAATTTCTCCATGGTCTCAACTGCGACACGTGAGACTTCAGCGCAATCTGCCCAGGGCGTATACCAGGTGATGAACACGAATCCTGCCCGGTGCATCGCATAAGGAACGGCGATGAGGTTAGGTTTGGTGAGTCGAACAGCTTTTGCACGTGGGTGGAGTTCCATGGGATCCACTTTGGCTCCGGTTTCTCGGATTTTCTTGGCTTCGTCTTCAATGATGTCTAATTGGCTTTGCATTTCTTTTTCAGTGTGCGCCCAGATTTCGTAGTTCATGAGCCATTCGGGAATGTAGTATTTCTTCTCACGCCATTCTTCGAGGGTAGTAGGTACTTCGCGTTCGTCTTTGCGACTGGGAACCAACCACCAGTTGCCCCCTTGGACCATGACACCCACTTCTTTCTTCAGAACCGCCATGGAATGGCTCTGCATGACCTCTGGCGTATCATAATCGTAGGCGACAAGGTCAATGTAGGGAGGATGGGGGACAATCCGGATTGCGGCTTTGGTAATAATGCCCATGGTGCCTTGTGCGCCTAGAAATAGACCGGTGAAATCGGGACCCGGTCCCCAAGGATAATAGGGTTTGAAGTCTTTCAGGGCCCAGCTGCCTGTGTAGATAAGGTCTCCTCGTGGAAGGATGACTTCAAGTCCGTTAATCATTCGGCCTTGGGGTCCGTATTTGCTGGTGACAAGGCTAAAACCTCGTTCTAAGGCATCGCCTATGAGTGTGGCACGTGGCGGAGCCCCATCGGGAACAGGTGGCGCCCATTCAGGGTGATGCTTACGGAAATAAGCCCAAACTTGCCCAGCAGTTACACCAGCCTCCACAACGACATATCGCGAATCCTCGTCAACTTCGATAATCTTATTTAATCGCACCAAGTCCAGGATGATGCCTTCTGGTTTCAGGGGTTGAGCGTAACCGCCACTTAAACCCCCTGAATACGGGCTTATCGGAATCTTGTATTTATTACAGAGTTTGACGATTTCTTGTGTCTCTTCGCGATTACCAGGTTTGACTATCGCTTCCGCGACTGCGGCTCGGATACCCATGACAGACCGAGCCATGTAACTATGGCGCATTGCAAGGTTTGTGGTAAGATGTTCAGAACCGACAATTTTGGTTGCTTCATCAACGAATTTATCTATATTTCCAGGCACGCTAGAAGCCTCCGAGACAAGTATGGAACTAATGCCGACAAGGTGTTACAGCCTCTAAATAAGCGTTACAGTCGTTAGCCTTTTCTAATCCTGATCTGCACCTGCTTCTTCACTAGCTAAATATATTTCAAATATCTATCAAAATGAACAGGTTTGTAAAGTGGGGTCACTGGAGAGTTTAACCAACAGGAACAGTAAATAAGGGGAGCATGTGTTAATGGGAGCTCAATTCCAAGCCTTATACAAGAGGTTGGCTTTACTGGATAACGGCTCTGAGGTATCACGATGGGTATCTTTTCCACTTTTCTCAGCTTACACTGGTATGAACAAGTTGCAATTTCTTTAGTAATCGTTGCCGCCATTATCAGCCTGATTTATGCCGTCTGGCTCCGCCGCGATGTCCTCAAACACGACAAAGGCACCACCAAGATGCAAGAAGTGTGGAACGCTATCAAAGATGGAGCCAACGCTTACCTCCGTAAACAGCTCCGAACAATCCTCCCCATTATTGCCTTCCTCACTATCGTTCTCTTCTTCACCGTCTATATCGTCCCTCCCAGTCTTGAAGCCCTCGAAGTATTTCCACCTAGTGAAGGCTATTCTTACCAGCAAGTTCAGCTCATCATCGCCACCGGACGTGCTATCGCCTTCGTCATGGGCGCATTAAGCTCACTCGCTGTTGGACAACTAGGAATGCGGATTGCCATCGAATCCAATATCCGTGTTGCATCCGCCTCTGGACGAAGCTATCGTGAAGCCCTCAAAATTGCTTATCATGGTGGCACCTTCACCGGCATGCTCACAGACGGCCTTGGACTCCTTGGGGGCACCATAATCTTCATCGCCTTCGGCGTCTCCGCGCCTGATGCCCTCCTCGGCTTCGGATTTGGTGGAACCCTCCTTGCTCTCTTCATGCGAATCGGTGGAGGAATATACACCAAAGCTGCAGATGTCGGCGCTGACCTCGTTGGCAAGGTTGAAGCCGGCCTCCCTGAAGATGACCCCCGCAACGCGGCCGTCATCGCCGACCTCGTTGGTGATAATGTCGGAGATTGTGCGGGGATGGCTGCTGATATCTTCGAATCCTATGAAGTCACCATTGTCTCCGCCCTAATACTCGGTGTTGCCCTCTACGTTGTTACCGGACATATCTTCTGGGTCGTCTTTCCACTCGTAGTCCGCGCTATCGGCGTCATTAGCAGCATCATCGGCACTTTCATGGTTGCGGTCTGGAGAACCGAAAAAGCCGAAAAAGCCATGTTCTACAGCTACGAGGTAAGCAGCGCGTTTACCATCATCGTCTCCTGTATCTTCTCCTATTTCTATACAGGCGATATTCGCCTTGGCATCCTCGTTGCTGTTGGCGTTCTTCTCGCCGTCAGCTTCAATCCACTCACCAACTACTTTACAAGCCATCGCCATCGCCCCGTCGAAGAAATTGTCGAACAAGCCAGTGGTGGACCCGCTACCATCGTTCTCAGCGGCATTAGCACAGGCTACGAGGCCGCTGTCTGGATCCTCCTCGTTATCGTCGCCACTTTCATCGCTGCCTTTCTCATTGCTCCCGAATTTGTCCTCTTCGGCATCGCACTCATTGGTATCGGAATGCTCTCGCATACAGGAAATAATGTGGCGATGGACAGTTATGGACCGATTGCCGATAATGCCGGTGGAATTGCCGAGCTAGTCGATATGCCACAGGATTCTCGGAAGATTTTGGCTGATTTGGATGCGGTTGGTAATACGACCAAGGCGATTACGAAGAATGTGGCGATTGCTTCTGCAGTAATTGCAGCAAGTGCTTTGTTTTATAGTTTCGTGGTGGATGTAGCACGGGCAGCTGTTGCTGCGGGAATACCCAATCCATTAGCGCTGGGGATTCGAATTGATAATCCGCTAGTGTTGTCTGGATTGCTGATTGGTGCTGCGCTACCTTGGTTATTCTCAGCATTAGCGATTCGTGCAGTGAGTCGGGCTTCGTCACAAATCATCGATGAGGTACGTGAGCAGTTCAAAATCCCTGGAGTGATGGAGGGGACGGTGAAGCCGCATTATGACCGTGTGGTGTCCATTACTACAGCTGCTGCTCAGAAAGAACTCATCAGTTTAACTATTCTCTCGGTGATTACTCCAATCGTGATTGGGCTCTTATTGCAGGTTGAAGCCTTGGGTGGATTCCTTTCAGGGCTTATTGCTTCCGGGTTACTCCTTGCGGTCTATATGTCGGTTGCGGGTGGCGCTTGGGATAATGCGAAGAAGTATATTGAAAATGAGGCGTGTGTGCCCGAGGAAGGAACTGGGAAAGGTTCGGAGCGCCATAAGGCAGCAGTGTGTGGGGATACAATTGGTGATCCGTTAAAAGACACTGCTGGTCCTGCGTTGAATCCGATGATTAAAGTTGTCAATCTCATCAGCTTAATCGCTGCGCCAATCCTTATCGTGTATCGGTTTTATAACCCAGGTTGGCCACCAATTCCAGATGTTCTACTATGGAATTTGATTATTGGCATCGTTGTCATCATCTTGGTTGCACTGTTGGTGTGGGCTTTCCGTCAAAGTCGTCGCTCCATCCCACCACTAGGGCAATGGGAGAGTAGCGATTAGTCTCTGACTCCAATCAAGGATACTGAACGGTTTCCATTAGAATGCAAAGGAACAGAAGACCCAAAAGTGGATATTCCCTATTTATGTTAGAGATACAAGAGGGTGTGTGAATGTTATCTCAACCACGTTCCGTAATTATACTAATTTTCATGGGTATCGTGTTCATGGTTGCTGGTTTCGCGTTACTGTTGATTCCACTTTTGGGCTCTCAATCTTACGTGGCTTCGATTGTTTTGTTAGCAATTGGAGTTCTTGCGTTGATTTTCGCTGGCTGTCTTAGTCGGCGGTGATACTAGCGATTTGTGATTTGCTTTTTCAAAACAAGCTAGTGTTGGTCACTGGAGCCTTGGCGGATTAGACACCTCGAAGATAATGAAAACATCGGAGAGGGAATGGTTTTCTAGGGGGGAGAGAGGTGCCAACACTTGTCACCGCTCCAGTGACCACTGTAGTAACTAGAAAGGTGCTAGACCAATCCTCAAATGGAAATTGCAACGGTAAAATATAAAGATATATCTTCCGGCTTTTAAGGCTAGGATTGTCAGCACGAGCTACACACTTTTAAGCGGGGTTCATAACTAGTCGCCTCACCAAATTCAAGGCTGATATTCATGGTCGATTTTGCCCTTTCGAAACGTGAACAGGAACTTCTTGACACTGCTATGGCCTTTTCCAAGAAGTGGATTGTGCCTTATGCCCGGGAACTCGAAGAAGCGGATGAGTTTCCTTGGGAACTCGCTCAGAAGGCTTTTGATGTGGGGCTCATGAACTCTCATATCCCCAAAGAATATGGTGGACCCGCGCACTCGATGGTCGAAGAAACTCTCATCGGAGAAGGCATTGGTTACGGCGATGGCGGAATTGCCACCACCATCTTAGCCAATAACTTGGCACTCACGCCTCTTCTGATTACTGCGACTCCTGAGCAAATGAAGAAATATATTAAACCGTTCGCCACAGGGAAGAAACCTCAATTTGCTTCCTTTTGTCTCACCGAACGTGAAGCTGGATCTGATGCTGCAGCGGTGAAAACCACGGCCACTAAAGATGGAGATGAGTGGGTTATCAATGGACGCAAATGCTTCAGCACCAATGGGCATGTCGCAAAATATCTGAGTGTATTCACAACTGTAGATCCCTCGTTGGGTTACAAGGGAATGGCTTTGCACATGGTGGAAAAAGACCTACCCGGCGTCGAGGTCGTCATGCTGGAAGACAAGCTTGGGCAACGAGCGTCCTTTCAAGCAGAAATTGAATTCAAGGATGTCCGTATTCCCGGTGATTGTCTCTTTGGCGAACTCGGTAAGGGCTTTAAATATGCTATGCAAACTCTTGACCGCACCCGTGCTGCCATCGCCGCCCTCGGTGTCGGTATCGCCCAACGCGCCGTTGATGAAGCGGCGATTTTTGCTAACCATCGCAAGCAGTTTGGCAAACCAATCGGGGCATACCAGGGCATCAACTTTATGATTGCTGAAATGGAAGCCCGGGCTATGCACGCCCGGTGGGCAACGCGATATTCAGCGTGGCTTGTTGATCAGGGGCAAAGAAATACTAAGGAGTCGAGTTGTGCCAAATTCTTTGCAACCGATGCGGCTATGCAGAATACCTTAGATTGTATCCAAATTATGGGCGGTTATGGGTATTCCAAGGAATATCCAGCTGAACAGATGATGCGTGGTGCGAAGCTCACTCAAATCTATGAAGGAACAAACGAGATTCAACGCTGGGTGGCGGGACAAGCCGTCTTGAAGGAGGCAAGAGTAACCGAACTGGATACCGGCTTTCGGCTCACGTTTTCGGGAAATGATTATCCGGATCCTTGGGGACCTCGTGAAGGTAAAGTGCCTGACTTATGGGGCAAGAAGAAATTAAAATCGAAATGAGAACCTCGATTCCAATTAACGTCGATTCTCCCTCTAATTAAAATAAAAAGATGGAGCCGACATCCACAATTTCTGGTGTCGACTCGATTAGAAGCTCTGCGGTTAGGGGGTGTTTCTTACTCCTTCTTCCTTCGACGTTCCTGCTGTACGGGAGCTGGTTGATTGGCACCAACCAGACCTGCAAGCCCCATGATTTCGCCTCTAACCATATCCATGGGGATAGCAAAGACGATGGTATTACTTTGGTCGAAGCTGATATCCTCGAGGCTAGAAAGGGTTCGTAGGTAAAGTGCTTGTGTGCTCATCTTTTGGACCGCTTCTTCGAGGTTTTGAGCAGCTATGAGTTCACCTTCACTTTTAATGATGACGGCTCGACGTTCTCGTTCTGCTTCAGCTTGGCGGGCGATGACACGTTTCATGTCCGCCGGCAGTTCGATATTTTGCAGATTGACGCTGATGATATCTACGCCCCAATCCTGCACGTCTTTGTCAACTTGGAGCTTTATCCGTTCAGCGATTTGATCACGTTTTGCCAGGAGGTCATCGAGTTCCACATTACCAATTACATCGCGCATGGTGGTCTGTGCATATTGCACGGTGCTCAGTCTGACATCTTGGATATTGATGAGGCTTTTTGGTGTGTTGATGACTTTCATGAACACCACGGCATCAATCATGAGGCTGATGTTGTCTCGGGTCATCAGCTCCTGCTTCATCACATCCAGAGTCTGAATTCTGATATCCTGTCGGAGGAATCTTTCTACTGCAGGCCATTTGAAGAAGATTCCAGGTCCAACCAATCGGACGAATTTTCCGAAGCGCAAGACTATAGCTTCTTGCCATTGCTTGTTGATGGCAATGGTTGCAGGAACCATTATTAAGAATAGCACTGCGAAAAATCCAAAGACGAAGGGGAAAACGATAGCGATGAAGCCGAGCATTGGTCCTAGAATTGGTATCGCGAATATTGCTAGAATGATAAATAGTATTCCAAGGAATAAGAATGTAAATAACGGAAGCGGGGAGCCTCTATATTCATACATTCGTCGTTCTTCTTTGTCAGTAAGGGGGTCTTCTCCCATGTTTTTTCACCATTGATAACCTATAACGCTCAATTGCTACTCGCGAATCTATGATTTAATTCCATGATTGGATAACAATTGACTACGTTATGGGCTTGAGGAATTATTCTGTAATGGGACTATACGTTAATGAGCTAAATAAGCGTCATCTATGACGGTTCACTTGTAAGGTGTAGAATCCCACGCCAGGTTTGAATATCCCTCGTACTAGACAGCACGAGTTCAGGCTTTTAAAATTAATGAGATTCTGCATAATCGTAGAAAGATGCGACGGGCTCCGCTTCATGCTTGGGGTGATTAAAACAATTGGTTAAAGATCAGCATAAAGAAGCCAATAATTGAAAAAAACGCTGTAAATACACCCCCTATCCACACAGCTGCAAATGACCCTAGACTGAAATTAATTAGTGTTACTGCTGCACTAAGACTTCCAAGAAAAACAAGCTCTTGCCAATTAAATGTGCCTCTCCAGTTTCATACTCTTCACATCGATGCCTTTAGAGCTCATCCTATTTTGGTAGAGCTTTCTTGTTCTGGAAAATGCTATTATGACACTTTTGGGTCGGCGGACCCAACACATGCCGACATCGAACTGAGCAGAGACTACTACCCATCATTTACAACATGCACGTGCTATTCACAAAGGCACTGCAAAGAATCTAGCTGTTCTAAACCGTAGATTCATAATTCATGAAGGAAACACGTTATTCGCAGGTTTGTATTTTGAAACTTAAGCCGGATAAAATTAAGACTGGAAACAGACAGCAACGCACAGCTTTTGCTAAAAAGATACCAACATGGATTTTCCTCATAATCCTTAGCACGATTATTCTATGCTACAACTGCAGCACAGCATTCTTAGCAAACCTCACATATCTCCCCCCAACTTTGTATAACCGAGTATACGATTGCATGACCCTTGAAGGAGCAGGGGCTGCAGTCCTTGTTGGGATGTTCATCCTTTACCCCCCACAACTTTTCATGGCAACCATCCGGGGTCTTTTCCTGGGGGGAGTAGAGGGTGCCCTCTGTGGAATACTCGTAGCAATCTACTGCAGTTCAACCCGGCGACAGTTCCCCCTCCTCGGAGCCGTCGTGGGCAGCATCAGTGGAATGACCCTTGGCACCACCATCCTTCCCCTTTCTATGCGACTCAGCCTCACCACCTCTGCTACCCACTTCTTTGACCTCTATGCACTCGGAGGCATCCACACCATTGAGATTGGCTGCCAGTACGGTGCCTATTCCCTTGCCCTCCTCTACACCAGCTACCTACCAATCCTCTTTCTCCTCAGCCTCATCGCCATTGTTGGCACCGTACTCCTCCGCTTCATTGCAAATGCCATCAGCCACGTGGCCACGGACTAAAAGAGTCAAGAACCACCCACAAGCAAGCCCTAATTGATAACAGTTCGTTTTTTCTGGATAAAGATATTATGACACTTTTTGCATGGCGCAACTAGCACGGGTCTGCTATTAGATAAGGGGTAGAGGAGGCTCTGTATTCCCTAGCGAGGTTGCGTATGGTCGGTAGTATCGGGAGAATGTGAAGTTGGAGGGTCGGTAGTTGTTTCAAAATACACTTGTAAAGCTTCTTTTTTTAGATCAGTTTGAGAGGGTATTGCACTTTTCATCATCTTCATGGGCGCCAGATTGTCCGTAGGGATCGCTAGCGGTTACTATTGCCAAAGAGAAGAATAGAAAATTACCGAGGATTTCTAAGGTCCTTCTATCTGGATGTTAAGCAGTTCAAGTTGTCTTATAAGACGTTGGGGTAAGTCGGGAGTAATGAGTTTTTCTTGGTCATAGTCTTCAATTTCTTTAATACCACGAGAATATAAGTAAAGTCCGAGGTCAACACCAATCCCATTGATTTCTCTAGCAATAGGAAGGTTTTCTTCGGTTGCTTTTTCTAAGAATTGCGAATCTAAAGCCTTAGCAATTGATTTAGAGATTTCCAATTCATCTGTTGGGCGTCTGCATAACTTCGATATCTCTTTAGTATCAATACTTCTCAAGTCTTCCAATGTAGTTACACCATGTTTTGCGAGTATGCTAGCTGTCGATTGGCCAATTCCCCAAATCTTTTTGAAATTTTTACGAGACTCGATTTTCGTTCACTTCCTTTTGATAAGGATTTGTAAACACAAAAATCAGTGAAGAATAATTAGATGAATCTTCACCATTCCTAATCCTCAGCTAATTTAGTAATTTTCTTCAAGAAAAATCTTTTGGGTCTTTCATGATTCTTCACCATTACGAAGAATCATAATGGTCCTTATCGCAATGGTGTATGCTTCGAGATTTTTTTTAAAAAAATGAATCGAACTGATAAGTTTGACAAGGTTGAAATGTTTTTCAAGAACTTTCTTCCTTAGTATGAATCTTCGTTAATCCGAAGAATCCTCCGAGAATAGCTAGGATTGCACCTAGAAACAAGATTACACACCCTACACAAACAAAGAACACTAGAACGGCAGGAATAGAAAAAATAATAATCTTGACACTGCCGATTCGTGATTTTCTTTTGATTTGGACTGCTATAGCGATTATCACTAAACTCCCACATGTTAACGCCACAGCCATAGTTACAATCATTCCGTTCAATAAATTAATCAAAATTTGGGCTAAATCAGGAGGCAGTAATGGTAATAAGGCTAATCCAACAAAGAATAATCTAGCAACGAAAAACTGTGATACAAACATTATAATGCCTCCGATAACTGAAAGTATTCTAGAAGCGATTTGCAATGAGTCACTTCTCAACTTTTTTCTCACTCCCCTTTATCATTTTTTGAATAAAATGCTATAACTAAAATTACAATTATGATAACACTTCCTAAAATTAAACTGGATCCGAGAAAAGGCACATAATGTACGCCTGTAGTTGGTTCGAAATTAATGGAAAAGAAATGGTGAGGACCCAGTCTGCTGTTGTGGTTAGAAGATGCATCTGTAGCAGAGAACTGAATATAATAGGCATCACCATCTTGCACAAATCCTATGTTATATGAAAAAGTCACGTTATCTGTTGATGCCATAGTACGATTTGTGGTAACGAACTGGTAGTTTTCATCATTTAACATGCGTACTCTGCAATAAACCACAGCAATACCAGACTCGTCTCGAATAATTGCCCAAGCAGTTACGTTATCTCCAGCTTCCGGAACCTCTGGAGTAATCCAAGAATTTTCAAATATTGGAGGTTCTAAATCTCCGTTATTACCCCTCTCACTTATATAACAACTTTCTATCGAATAATTTAGTTGAGATGACTTGATAACACTGAGTAGTAGAATTATGTATAATATAATAACTAAAGTGTTGAGAACCCGTATTCTTCTATTCCAATGAAGTATCATACCTCCCACCTAAATCAACCTTTTTACTAACCAGGTTAGCTAACCAATTGTTGGATATATTAAAAAAGGAGCCTATAAAAATAGGCTCCTTCTTATTTTTTTAGATTAGTAATGGTAGTTCAATGAATATATCGTATACTGTGAGTAATATTAGCAAACACTCTGGAGCGAGTACACCAGTCAAGAGACAAGCACCCACGATGATGAGTAAAATAGCACCATCAATGCCTGAAACTATTAGAACCCAATTAAACCATTCCTCGAATGACATCTGGCCAGTAAGAACATATTGCATATATGTTAGGATGATCCATCGACTACCATGGGTATTTTGACCTTGAATGGTTTGATCCTGGGGAGTTGACTTGTAAGTTGCTGCAATCATAGGGGTGATGATTAACCCAACAATGGTAATTACTGTAAGTAACCGATAGTGTCCCCTTTTCATCCATTCACCTCCGATATTTGAATTATTTAATTTATTATTTGATTTTATTTAAAGACTTTCATCCCTGAATCTAACGATTAATTTAATTTCTATCCTTTTTTTAGGAAACTTTCTTAACATTATAAATGCACATAACATCAGAGGAGAAGGAAGTCTCTTGACAAATTATAGAAATAATTGTCTCGATACAATCTTTGTAGAAAACCATACACAACTATTATCGAATAGAAATAAACAAGTAACCAATAATAAAGAAGTTGACACACCTAAACCTTCTTCAGCATTTTGGATTTTATCATTTTTAATTGTAGTTGTTGCTTATATTAGTGGAATTATAATTGGGTGGTTTACCCCCCTCCCCTATCTATCCGACAATGAGCCTAATAATTCCTGGTTCTCTCCCTTATTCCTCTTCTCATACATTTTGAGATCAAATATCACATTCGTTATAATAATTTTAATATTAGGTGTTTTGACATTTGGAGTGGGAATTATCATTAATCTTTGGTTACAGGGTTTCATCAACATTTTAGTTATACGTTTAGCCTTACAAGTAGCACCACTCCATATGGTTCTTGTTTCCTTTTTCCCTCATGCAATAGTCGAAATCACAGCCATTCTTTGGTCTGCTGCAATCGGATTGTATTTACCGCTTCAGCTAATTCGATATCTCTTTGGGTATAGAAGCAGAATTCTAATACACAACGAGCCTCGCCAAATAGTTATATCTATTCCGATTATTTTGATCTTGCTTGTAATTGCAGCTTTCATTGAAAGTTTTGTAACACCTCAGCTGATGGGGGTATTATCCATTGTCTGATTCACTGAAGTTATTAATTCATCCACTCAATCCACCCAAGAAAATAGTGACGTCTCCAAATCCATTTGTTTCTTTCGGCACGGTATTGACCACAGGATTCGTTAGCATTCTGATGAATATGCTCACATTAATTTGGCTTGAACCCTGGATTTTTGAGATTCCATTCATTCTATTTCTTGGAGGCCTTGTTGCTATTTTCTCATATCTCATAGTTTTTTTAATTATTTCTACTATTAGTTATTTAATAGCCAAATCGTTTAATGGAAAAGCTGATTACAGAATTCATTTGCTTGCACTCGGATACACTTGGTTTTTTAGAATTCTAGTAGTATTGGCTATTCTAATTGTAAATTTGATTATTCCTACATTTATAATTCTAATCATATTCATTACGGTATTATTAAAAACAGTATTTTTTATTCCTGCGAGTTCGGTATGTCGGTATGTAAATAATATTAAATGGAAACCTGCATTAATTAGTGTTATTCTACCAGATTTAATTTTATTTTTTGGAGGAATTTGGCTTTCGATATTATAACGAAACCTAATGTTGATAGTATACTTTGATTGAAACCGCATTAGAATTTAAAATTAATTTTAAAAAACAATTAAAAGAAAGTTCTAATATGTTCTAAATAGAAAAAACCAGAGAGAATAAATACATGTCACAGAGAAAAGCTGGAATAGTAGCAAAAGAAATTAGTCGCTGGTACTTTCTTGGATTTTTCATTTGGATTGCAATAATATTTTTTCTCATTTGTTACGCAGGAGGTTGTGACAACATATCTCCAGAATTTACGTTTGCAATTATGTTTCTATTTGGATCGATTGGAATTGGTGCATTGATATTATATTCGGTGCAGGTCCTTAGAAAGACCAATAACCAGTAAAGAACTTTTATAATTCAAGAGTGCCATTCTATTTACCAAAAAATCAAAGGTGAAATGAAGATAAAGGCCAAATTCAAGCCAAATAAAAATTCACTGTTAACTCGAATGACCCAAAACATGAAACTAGGGAATCTATAAATCTTCTTGGGAGATTTCTCGAAAAATTGAGGAGGCCTTTCTGCCTTCACTCTATCTTATTCATTAATTTTATTAATTTGGATTAAGAAAGAATAATTCCCATCACGGTGGTCTTTTACAAACTCCCCGTTATCATCGAATAAAGACTACAATTATTCTGAAGACCGTAAGTTTTTTCTAAAAAAATAAAGGAGAGTGACAAAGGCGAAAATGAGGATAACTAAATGAACCGAGAGTGCCAGAATTAATTGTTGGAAAAATATGGAATCGGAGGGAAAAATACCAAAGATCTGATTAACGATTAGGAATGTAATAAAGCTGGACAATAAGATTATGGGGGTTAGCGTTACAATCAAAGCTATGCTAAGCCCTTTCCGTGATGGCTTTATCTCTGAATCACTACTACTCACAAGCATTTTCACTAATATCATAAATTTAATTAACTATTTAAAAGCTGCTTTCCTATGGTAAAAGACTGGATTGGACAATAGAAGTGTGGGAAAAATTACACGAAGATCAAATCCTGCATTTGTTCAATACGACTTATGATATTGTCCAAATGCCTGATGTTCGGAGTCGAGATTTTGAAACAGCAATGGTGCTTCATCCTGAGAAGGGATATATTGGCTATCTAATTAAGAAAAATAGTCGTTTCTTTTTCTTGGATGAATTACGGATTCAAGATGTTTTTCAGGAGTGGTTTGCATCTCTTAGGGAGACTCCGTGAAGATATCCAATGATAGAGAATAAAAAATCTATATTAAGTAAATGCAGGATTTTAGAGATGCGTTCTGCTTCCCATATAAAGTCAATGGAATCCAAAAAACATTTGGATTAAAATTATAATCGAGTTATTTCAAGCTTTATTGAGCTTTATGAATCCATATTCACGAGATTGGGGAACTCTTTGTCTCATAGTAGGAATCATCGTCATTCCATTTGCTTTCATCTTTTAGTATCCCGCTTTGTTATTAGCATTCATCACCCTGTTAAACAGCAATATTGAACAAGCGTTGGGATTTTGGCAGAACCTTCTGGAGGTCCAGATAGCTCTTATCACAATGTTGGGGATACTTTTAGGATTTTCAGGAGTAATTGTATTCTATCAGATGCGAAGGTATGATCAATTCCTTTTCTTGGCCTTGAATCAACAAAGGGCATCTCAGGTTGTACTTGATTTAGGAGCCCGTGAGCTACTTGAAGGAATGTTTGAAGGAGAAACATTTCATCTTCCAGAAAAATAGATCTATCTTTTTGAGATGCCTACCAACTAGATGGCTACACAAAAGATAGAAATCTCCTCCGGTTTGCCATAGATGTGTAGATGGACTTCTGCTCAGACCACTTGATTAATGCCGATTTGAACCACTTCCCTTTAGGCAAACCTTAGCTGCTAAATCAAAGTTGTTTGGTTACATCTTTGAAAGTGAAGATAGCCGTCCGAGAGTCCCGGGTACTATTTTCGGTCCTGATTCATTTCATTTTTGAAAACGGTATGATATTAAGTGAGAACGTCTTCATTGAGCGAGTTTTTATTGAATTTGTGGAAGCCCTTGTCCATGTAGGGATAGATCTGGTTCCGATAATCTCACGTGAGGTTACGGATCGTCTTGAATTAGTAGCATTTGAACCTGTTAGAGGTTGATTTAATCTCGACGATTTTAAGATTAGGGGAGCTCGGAATTTGAATAAACTACTCATAAACTGGTAATTGATAAAGGGCTAATTGAAGTTTTTAATAAGGAAAGTGAAGCATACTCTGATGAGTTGCCAGTTGTTGCTATCATCTCCCTCATGAATTGTCAACCGTTGTTGAGGCGATTTGTGTTCTGGCAACCGATACATTAACCGATGATATAGTTAAGGGATATATCCGATATCTAACTATTACCAGAAGGCGATTAGCACCTATTGGCGCCTCTTCTATTGATGGTAACTGAGGAGATAGAGAATATTATAAGCTCGCCTTCTCTAAGGGTTGTCAACTGGAACCGTGGCGAACTTGTCCTGACAACCGAAGTGCTAAGCGAATGCAGCACCTGTGCAGCAACTAAAATTCGCATGAAATAAGAGGAATCGGGCTATTCTGACACTTTTGCATGTTATTGTGACACTTTTTGGCAGAATACAATGGTTATTGCTTAATCTGGATAAATATTCAGTTCATGCTTCCGAATCATCGATTTGTAAATATGGATACTCTGGATCTAATTGTAGGACCCGTTGAAAACACTCTTGGGCTTCTTGTGGGCGTTTAAGCTCGATGAGGATACGTCCTCGGAGGTATATTCCATTGACATGGTCAGGGCTAGTTTTGAGGAGTCGATCGACAATATCGAGGGCTTCCTCAAACCGCTTCAAGTCACGTGCCAGAGTATTTCCAAGATTATAAAGTGTAAGTGCGTCATGTGGATTGATCATAGCTGCCTGCAAATATGCTTCAACTGCTTCATCATATTTTTGCAGCATGCCCAATCCAACACCTTTGTCATACCACGCTCGACTATTTTGGGGTTCAAGACTGATGACGCGCTGAAAGATACGTAACGCTTCCTCAACCCGTCCCATTCTCCCAAGGAGTTCACCCATATCGAGCCAGGCATCAATATGCTCTGGGGCGAGTTTAGTAGCTTTCTTGTAACAGGTTAGTGCGTCCTTAAGTTGTGTTAGCTGTTCGTGAAGGACACCCCGATTATACCAGGCTCGGGCATCTCCAGGGTTTACGTTAAGTGTTTCAATGAAACAATCAAGAGCTTCCTCATATCGTTTGAGTTCCGAAAGAATAACACCCCGGTTATACCATGCATTCGCATAATCCAGACGATTTTTCGTCCGGGTTCGTGTGGCTCTAATAAAGCTCTGTAATGCTTCTTCAGTTCGATTCAATTCTTGATATGCTGCACCTAAATTGTTCCACGCTTCGATATAATTAGAATCAAGTTCAGTTGCATGTTTGTAACAATCGAGCGCTTCATTGATGCGTCCAAGCTCATCAAGAGCAAGTCCTTTGTTAAACCAAACAGCTGCATCCCGTGGACGGAGTTCTGCTGTGATTGAAAACGCCTCTAAAGCTTCCTCTAATTGACCTTTTTCAGCCAAATCTACACCTAAATTAAACCAATCTTCAGCGGTGAAATTTGGTTTACTCCGTTTCTTCTTTGACAAATACTCACCCTGGTGCTTGAAGTATTTGCATCATCAGCTGGCCTAAGGGCACAGATTCGTGAGCGGCACCAATAATAATGAGCTCCCATTTTTTTATCAAGTCTCGGAATGACGCTTGTCCGGTGAAGAGATTCATCAGTGTTTTCGTCGATGCTTTGTATATGACTTCAGGGGAGGGATAGCTTCCTGAATGTAATTCCATCGTTCCTTGTTTTTGCAATACGATATGAAAGATCTCCCCATCAGTTTCCACTTGGAGCACTTTTCCTTGGTACGGACCTACCCAGTTTCGGATGAAAACTCGGTGTTCAGGTGTTTTGTTAACCTTAGCAATTAATCCTTGAAAAATCTGAATTAACGGGTTTGTCATTTATCTCACCTAGCAAGTTATTTTTTCTTTATCCAGGCCTGCACCGCTTCCATTACAGCATCGTTTACGTGCCGTGCTCGAATATCTCCCTTTCTTTCTCGCACCTTTACCAGAAAGTTCTGGTATAACTCGTGATCCATCAAGACCACCATGCGACCTTTGCGATTATTCACCAAGGCTTGGGTGATGTACTTATTTTCACGAATCATTAGGGTTTCAATATCTCGTAACTGTAGGTGTGGATATCCGGGCCATTGTCCATCTGACGCTTTCTTATATCGTGGCATCTGTTATTCCTCCTTAATTCGAATCTTTTTTTCCTTCATCGATTGATTGGTCTCCAGGAATTTTAACCAATCCCGGTTGAAAAGGCCATTCCACCACATACCGCATTCCTTTTTTTCCTCCCCGATTTCCTCGTCGCCAAGTGCCCACGTAGATGCCACTTCCAAATACTCGGATATATTCTGATAAGATCAAGATTGCTGCTACTTCCGGGCTGATATTTGCTTCCCTCGCTTTTTCCTCGAGTCCCTTTTGAATATCCTCAGGTATTTGTAATTCCATCTTTCTTCACCTTTTCTTCTTGCGCTGCTTCTTTTTGGTTTGTGTGCTTTTCTGATGTCGAAATGCTAATCGTTGGTAAGGAGTTCCCCATCGCTCTGCATAAAAACTACCTTCCAATGGCCACCGTGAAGGACCAAGCATACGCGGCTTTTCTGGAACCCCTATACAGAAAGCCGCAATTGGTGTCCAAGTGCGTGGAATCCCTATTTTATCACAGATAAATTCGACATGGCGCTTATCTGCGAAGGCTACGGCTTGATAGGCACAGGCGTATCCCATCGAGTGAGCAACCAGCCACATATTCATAACCCCCATACCTATGACTACACTCCCACAGAGTTCATTGGGATACCTCCCCGTGCTATCATGCCAGGTTTCAGAAGCGCAACAAACAATAACAGCATCTGCCTTTTCGGGGTACCGAAATAATGATCCATCTCGCATTTCCTCATATATGCCTGGGCGGCTGGCATCAGGCACATACCATAATCGACCTTGTGTCGATTCATACGGAAAATTACCAAAAACATATCGTGCGGCTTCTTGGCTGATATCGGCAATGATGCGTTTCATTTCTTCATCCTCCCGGATGAGTATATAACGCCACATCTGCATATTCTCTGGAGATGGCGCATAGCGTGCCGCATCTAAGATTAGTTCTAAATCCTGGTCAGGAATTCGTTCCCCCGTCATATGCCGCATACTTCGACGCATTCGAATCAATTCGACGAGTTGCCCCGTCGATTGGGTGATGTTAGGCATGTCCACAGTATTACCGGATCGGTTTTTCTGTTTAGATTCAGTCATGGAATTCTCACCATTCTATCTTCTATCGGATGGTATTCTAGTGATATTAAATGGTATTATCGCTGTTCGAATACAGCTTCTTACATTGAAAGTTAGTGCAAATTATTGATAAAATGCAGTTAGGAAGACCGGATATGCATATTCAGCTCTTCCATCTTCGCGACAACAGTTGCTACGGTGTCTGGTGGTAAATCTGAGGGGCTCGATTTGAGCAGTGCAATAAGCTCCTTATAGACGCTGGCTGCTTTTGCTCGACTACTCAGGTTATTCATCGCCGTATCACGTGCCTGCTCAATGAGTGGCTTCAGGTATTCTCGTTGAACCCGTTGTCGGTTTTTCAGGTCGTTAATGATGTTTTCGTTGGCTTCAATGACTGTGGCTACTTTGGTATCTGGAACATCGGAAGGTCGACGTGGCGCTGCTGCAGGAGCTGGTGCCGGAGTAGGAGTGGAAGCAGTGGCTTGGGCGGGGGCCAAGGCCGGTGCGGGTGCCAGAGCAGGGCCTGGAGCGGGAGTTGGTGCTGGGGCAGGTTTGGCTGCTTTGATTTGGGGGATGATCTGTTGAGTTATGGCGGATTTAATGGATTTATCAATCACATCTGCTAATTTGGTTTGAAGGGGGCTTAATCCGTCTGTGACAGCTTTTCCTGTCGCTGTCATAACGTTGCCAACCGCTTTATCAAGAGCGTCCATCCGTTTCTCAAGGTTGGCTAGTTGTGCTGCTAGTTTTTTCTGCGATTCATTCAAGTGGCTAATATACGAAATGATTTTCTTCAATTCGGCTTCAATTCCACTTGTTGCAGCAGGGGCAGGTTTCGCATCACTCGGTTCCTTAGACATCGGGTATCAATCTCCATTAACTCTTCATATGCATAAAGTGGAGCGAGAGTATAACCCTTCTGTTCTCCTGTTCCCAAGATATCAGATAAATGTTTAGCTAAATTTCTGGAAAAAGTCGGGTTAAAATCAGCTGCTTCGATGAATCTCCACGTTCACTGGGATACCCTGCCGGATAGAGGACGTAACAATGCAGTAATTCTCGAAGATCTCAACACAGCGTTGAAACCGCTTAGCCTTCTCTTCACCCACCGTGATATGGATCTTCACATCCAGATGGTGAACTCGCCACCTTCCCTCTTCGTTCCTTGTTATTGTTGGTGTAACTTCAGTACGAACCGACTCCACCGTTAGTTTACTTCGCTGTAAACAGAACATTAGACTTGCCGACAGACAATTGCCCACTGCCACAGCAAGAACACGTGTCGCATTGGGACCTTTATCCTCACCCACCGGTGGAGATTCATCCAAGATCCATTCTGAGAACTCAGGCTTGTCAAAATGCACTCGAAACTCAAAATTATTTACCCGTTCAACAATGATTGAGTAACTGCGTGTTTCTTCCTCGTTAGACATGCATTTCACCTAGAAATGGGTGAAGTGATACTGTGATTCATAAGCCTATAATCTTGTAGGCGTACCGGATGCTTTTCAAAGTCATCAACCCGGCTGTCCTGCGTCTATTTCGAAAAGTTTATAACAAAGAACATCCCTAAAACATCTATAAGGATGTTCTCAAACATCCATTATACAGGGCTGGAATACAAATGTATACCGAACCAAAAATGGAAAAACTGACGATTAATTTACCACCAATGGATCTCGCCCGAATTGATCTTCTTGTTGAAGCTGGGTTCTATCCAAGTCGAACCGAATTAATTCGAGCAGCGATTCGAACGCAGCTAGAAGTACATCAGGATTTCATCACAAAGCAAATGGCGTTATTAACAACTCCCTTTGAAGATGAAACAATTGAGGAATCACCAGAAGCCCAAATTGGGGGCTTGGGCGTCTTTAGTATCAATAAAGATGTTTTGAAGAAGGCAATTAAGGAAGGAAAAATGCTGAATATCATTGTAGTGGGTATGCTTCGTATTGCAAAGGATGTTACACCAGAACTCATTGATGCATCGGTTGCTAAGATAAGATTGTATGGGATACTGAGAGCACCTGCGAAAGTGAAGGTCGCGCTTCAGAGTCTAATGGAAGACAAAGGGGATGCATAACATTGGATATTCTCGCTGAAAGTGGTGCTGTAAGTTTGAATCTGGGGGTTCTGCAAATCCTTTTCGATATACAACGAAAAACGATGTGTTACAAATTGAATCTGTCAGTTATTGAGTGTATCTTGGAGTATAATCTAGCCTGATGTTTAGTGATGAATGGTACTTTCGACTAGACGATGGTTAGATTATTTACGATCGACGATGGATTTCTTACCTATCTTCTCCAACTGTTCTTCCTGAAGTACCCGACGGAGCACCTTACCAACCATTGATTTTGGCAATTCGTCACGGAATTCGACAAATTGTGGGCGTTTGTAGTAAGCGAGTTTGTCTTTGGTGTATTCGATGATTTCTTCAGCGGTGGCTTCTTCGCCTTCTTTGAGGACGACCACTGCCATCACGGTTTCGCCCCGTTGTTCATCGGGAATACCGAAAACAGCTGCTTCTACAATCTTGGGATGCTCGAAGAGGACTTCTTCGACATCGCGAGGCCAGACCTTGAAACCAGCCCGATCAATCATTTGTTTAGCACGATCGACGATGTAGAAATATCCGTCTTCATCCATCTTCGCAATGTCGCCTGTTCGTAACCATCCGTCCTCTGTGAGTTGTTGTGCTGTTTCTTCGGGTTTATTCCAGTATCCTTTCATGATTTGAGGACCTTTGATAACTAGTTCACCTACTTGTCCTGGTGGAAGGTCCTCACCGGAATCGAGGTCGATGATTTTTGCTAAAGTACTTGGCATGGGTATGCCGACGGAGCCTTCCCGTTTCTTATCGAAAGGTGGGTTCTCTTGGATGGGATTCGAGTGCGTGACAGGACTCGCTTCAGTGAGCCCGTATCCTTCGACGAGGTTAGCACCGGCGATTTCTTCAAAGGCTTTGGCGACAGCCATCGGAAGGGGTGCAGCGCCAGATAGGCAGGCGGTCATGGATTTGAGGTCGTATTGATCGAGGTCATCGCGTTGAAGTAGTGACGCATAGAGAGTGGGAACCCCAGGAAAGAATGCGACGTTGTAACGTGGAATATCCCGGAGGACTTGATCTAAGTCTGGTCGTGGATGCAAGACTAAACGATCAGCGAGGACGATGGTATTGAGCATACAAACGGTTAAGCCAAAGGAATGGAAGAATGGCAACACGGCAAGGGTTGTATCACCAGCGCCACGTTCAGCGAAGGGAATCCAGCTTCTACATTGATAGGCATTAGCGACCAGGTTATAATGAGTGAGAATAGCGCCTTTTGGTACACCTGTGGTTCCGCCTGTATAGAGAAGTACAGCTGGTGTCTCTTTTGGTTTAATGGAAACCTTGGGGGCTTTAGGCTCAGCAGCGTCTAAGATTTCGCCCCACATGTGATATCCTTTCACCCCTTCAGGGGGTGTAAAACTAACTTGCATACCAGGGAAAGCGTCTGCCATTGTTGTGACAACAGTGTGCTTGACTTTCGTGTTGTCACGGATTTTGGCATAGTTATCATGCATGATATCAATAATGATTAATGCTTTTGCGCCTGAATCATTGAGCTGAAATTGGATTTCAGGAGCTTGATAAAGCGGATTGATCAGGGTAAGAATAGCTCCAGCTTTGAGAGTGCCAAAGAATGCAGTGATGAATTGGGGCATATTGCCTAACATAAGAGCTACTACATCACCTTGTTTGATGCCTAATTTATTGAGGGCATTTGCTAAGCGATCGACTTCTTCTTGCACCTGTTTGTAGGTTTTTTCTTGGCCAAGAAAAATACCAAGGGTGTTGTCCGGAAAGTCTTTTGCAGAATCTTCGAGGAGTTGGAAGAGTGGGATTTCGGGAATATCAAGATTTTCGGGAATGTTGGGTTCGTAATACTTCAGCCAGGGTTTTTCCATGGGCTATTTCCTCCTAATTGGGAATAGCTGTATATGGTGTGTCACGAAGGAAAAGGCTTACCATTCCTAAGATTCTAGTTATGAATGGACTACTAGAGCTTTTATCCAAGACTCTTGCACCTTTCTTCAGGTGAAGATTTGGAATTTCAGCTCCCCACGATTACATGCAAAATATTTTATTCAATTATTTGCTCTTCCACTCTTCTTCTACCTTCTATTTTTTGCACTAATTGCATTTTTTTCTACTAATTCTTCTCCCTCACTTCCACTGGACTTCTTGGCTTTGGACTGGTCTTCTGTTATTGGGGGGGGGATCCTTTGTTTCATTTAGACACTCCCCAGTATCGTTCTGGGTATGCCCTGACTACAGAAGTTGAATCTACTCCTTCAAATGAGCGCACAGTTCTCTTACAGAAAACATTTGCTGAGCTTCAAGAACTCAATAAGAACCTGCAGCAGTTTGAATAGCTAGCTTAGAGGGTTTCTTGATTTACTAAATCAGATTTTCGTCCCGTGACTGACACTTAAAAGTCATCTCGTCAATAGTTAGCATGGATTCTGGCGAGGATGCACATGAATGGACGCTGCTGATTTACGTCATCACATCGCAGACTATCTGGACTATGTTCGCGAGTTCAACCAACGTGTTATCCTAATTGACACGGGAGTGTTTCGACCTAACGGTCGGGATGGACTCGTGACCCATCCTGAGGCGATTTTAAGAATCGAAAATCAGTTTGTTAGCGAGCTCGTTCATCTACTCAATGAATTAGATCGAGCTCTTCGTCATGCTCGCGATTGGCGGCTCCATTTAGAGGATATGACACGGAACCTATACTTTTCACCTCAGGAACAAATTGCCCTTTTTGAAAGGCGACAAAAAGCTATTCACATTTTAGCGAAAGACGCACTCAAGAAACGAATTGAATCTCAAACCGACGGGATTGATTATTTGCGGTGGGTTGTTGCGGATACGGGTGGAGAACTTGAGCGATTACTCATTGATATGCGTGATTTGGGCGTCACAGATCATGGCTTTCGAGACTTTTTCCAAAAATACCAATCACCTGAATTAGGTCGCTGGGAAAAAGCTCTCGATGTTTGGCTGGACATGGATATACCAGCCTTGATTACTGCCTTACAGGGCTTTCTTGACGAAGCCAGCACTGGAGCATTTGAAAAGGCACTAATTGCGCTAGCGAGCTATATTGATGTACTTGTGAATCTCCTCGCCCAATTCTCAGCTTTTAGCAGCGACTTTGATTTTCTATCACTCAAATGGGTGTCTAAAGTCCAGATTCAATTTGACCTCTTAACTGAAGCCAGTGTGGCACTTCATGAATTGTTGGTTCAGCGAACCCAAATGGGAATGCTGTATGTTGACCATGAACGTGCAATCCTGAATGCAGTGCTACCAACGGAAATTGATGTTGAAGAATGGTATAGTATGTTTGCAAGTAATCCTAAAAAATCCGCTCATGAATTGTTGCCTTCTGATATTCGTACTGATGCATTGCCTTATGCTATGCGCCAGTCAGAAACTGCCTTGGTCTCAATGGATGACCAAGTGCAAATTGGGGAATATTTACTTAAATCCGTTGAAGTTTTACCGGAATTATTGAAGTCACCTGTCGTTGCGAAACTCCTTGATGCTGATCGACAGCGACTGGATTTGTTTCGGTTGGGACGTCAGGAACTCTTACGCAGACTGAGACATTTACGTGATGTGGTCTCTTCTAAGGAAACAGAGTCACCTCAATGATGACCACCTTGCATCTGCAGTCTTTTAGTTTAAGCGGTGTTATTCTCCGCGGCGTCGGCGGTACACAATTACGATGATAATGATGAGGATAATGATAATTATCAGCACCAGTAGCAAGAGGAATTGGAATGGATCGAAGAACGTTGGAGGACGAGTAATAACTGTCTTGACAGCAGAGGTTATTGGGAGATCAAACATATTCGTGCTTGCATCGACAGCCCCTTGGGCACCGATGGCTGTTACACGAACTGAGTATGTGGTTGTATTAGTCGCTGTTGCAGAAATCACTAATGCAATCAATAGGTTAACTGTCGTCCATTTGGCTACATTGAGTGTTGGGTCAAAATCTAGAACCTGTGTTGAATGTCCTGGACCAGTAGCAAGTAGAGTTTCTCCTGCTTCAATTTCGGCGTCACCATCAATATCATGGATCACCTGAATCTGGCTCACATCAATGGACGGGTCACCAGAACCCAATATGTCTACCGTGATATTTGAAATCGTGAAATCTTCAGCGTAGGAATAGAATGCCAATTGAAGCAGCACATTCGGTGTGGTCCCGTCAGGTGTCCAATTATGATCACCAGGCGTATTTGCTCCTATGTCAATCTTTAGACTACCCTCGGTCGTTTTCACTGCTGATTGATAGGGAGGACCAGGTAGGTTAATGAGCAGACCACTGGAATTACCTACGGCACGAATTTGGGTCACAGTGAATGCAAAGGTTTCTCCTGCATCACTTGTAAATGCTAATTGATAGGCAATTAGGAAAACATGACTTTGCCCTTTCGGTATGCTATGTGATGTGTTAAGCTGTAGGGTCCCATCATCTTGTGCGTAGCTGCCACTCGCTAGTAAGGGTTCGGTGTCATTATCATAGATTCCATTCCCATTCAAATCACGAACTAAATCTACTTGGGCGATATCAGTTGAATCATCTCCCGTTCCAGACGCTTGCAGCGTGAAATTCAGGTTACCCAAATCATCGTTGACCGCTGAAACGTTAATCTGGAGCATTTCGTTCCACGGATCGGCGTCTGGGTCAAAGTGACTGCCATGATCACCGGGGGAGTTATCACCTAGGCTCGAATCTCCTAGAGGATAGAATTCTACGTCATCGAAGAAGACATCACCCCCGGTGATAATGTCTCCAGGAAGTACTGTTGCTCGTAACACGATTGTGGCCTGAGCCGTTCCCGCAGGTGAATTGGTTATCCAAATGATTGGGAACCATATAGCTTGAGGTCCAAAAAATTGACCGGAAAAGGATTCTCCGAGATAGCCTCCTCCAATATCTCGCCATATGACACCAATGTCAACGGCAAGAGTTGGAGGGGTGGTCATATAGACCCATGAGGTTAGGTTGTAAGTGACACCTCCACTGACCGGAGTGATGGAAGATTGACTCCATTCGGCATGGTCGCCGGGTTCAGCTATACTGACAACTATTCCTGCAGATTCGGCTCCCGTGTGGGGGAAGCCGGTCGGATACAACCATAAGAAGTCATCTGGTGGATCACTGGTAGTGGTAAAAACCCAATGGTCAGGAAATACCGGTGGACCCGGGCCAGGACTTTCAAATCCCGGATTTAAAACAACGGGCCAGGATGCAGCCAAAGCTGGGAAATGAGAAAGTGCGGAAAATGTGATTATAATTAAAGCTAGTGCTATTCCACTTTTTTTCGGAACACCCCATCCGATTTTACTCATATTTCATCACCTCTAATATTAATGAGTAGAGTGATGGATTCATGTTCACTATCGAGATTCCACTTTTATATCATGCGTTTTCGAACACACCACAGGTAGCATACGTTGGTGTAAATAGTTAATGAACTGCTATAGACATCTAAGAACGCTTGAGGTGCTTATTCACGAAGTCCAACTTCACGACGATATGCTGAATATTCTTTGATTTCCTTCAAACTAATTTTACTCATAACTAAACCGCCATGCTCATTTGGGGTTATGCGTAAAGCTTGTGTGTGGAATCCTTCATTATTCGAAAATCGGTACGATGGATCCGCAATACAGGAGCTTCCACAAGTGTAGATGCCAGGAGCGTATTCTCGTGATGCTTGATCAGCACTTACAATTGGGATAGAATATTCCTTTGATCTCACAGAAACAAGAGATCGCCAGGCCCATTGACCATAGTTAACATGTTGACTGTCTAAAACCGTGGTCATGGTGGGCACAGCAAGAAAATCAATTTTGAGGGAGAGTTTGTAGAGCAGGTCAGGGAACCAAAGGTCAGAACAAATGACCACTGCCATTCGTAGTCCGTTAACAGTGAAAACAGGAAGTGTGGTCCCTGGTTCAAGGCCTAGTCGTTTTTCGGTTCGGAAGGGATGGTGCTTATCATATGAGCCTAGTATTTTACCTGACTTAGAAAAGATGAAACATCGATTTCGCCATGTCTGCTTTTCTGTTTGAAACGGCATGGATCCTGCAACAATGGTTATCGCATAGGTTTTAGCAAGCTGTTTGAGTTTTGTTTGTATGCTCTTGATTTGCTGATCTGTATCTTGTTTTGAGGTGAGCCATTCGCGTAAGGTACCAAACGCGTATTCAGGCAAAACAGCACAATCAAAGGCTCCTTCTTCTGATAGAACCTTTTCGAGGAGACTTTGGATTTGTAATAGAGAGTCAGTTAAGTTAGGGGAAGGTTCAGTTTGTAATGCTACGAGTTTCAGTGTTTCTGGTAAACTCAAGGATTTCAGCTTCCTCTTCATGATTGTTTGCCTATTGGAAATAAGTTCTATGGACACTGAACTACGTTTCAACTGATTCTAATGTTTCACCGGGTCTGGGAATCATATTTCCTGGATTCAAAATCCAATCCGGGTCTAATGCCCGTTTCACAGCCGCCATTTCCTCAAGCCCTTCATTGCCATACATGATTTGGAGGAACGGGCGTTTGAGTTTACCAATCCCGTGCTCTGCACTCACCGTACCGCCTAACTCAACGGCTTTTTTCGCAAATTTCTTGTAGATGTTCATGCCTTCGTCGACCTCGTCGTTGGTTCGCGGAAGAATATTCACATGAAGATGATTATCTCCGATGTGACCAAACATGATGTATTCCATTCCCGCATCATCAAGGGTTTTCTTGTAGTAACTAATCATCGTTTCCATATGCTCATCAGGGACAGCCATGTCAGTACCCAATTTATGGACTTGTGGATATTTTTGTTTACGCTGGGCAATGAGGGAATTGACGGTTTCAGGAATCAGATGTCGCACGGCTTTCATTTTATCAAGGTCGCCTGGGTCGATTCCTGCCCAAGTATCGTCCATACCGATTTCATATTTTCCAAGAAGTTCTTGAGCTGCCATGAAGGTTGACTCCATTTCAGCTTCCACGAAAGGGATTTCAAAGAAGATGATTGCTTCTGCCTTATCAACTTGAGGTGGAACCATCACACCGGCAAGTCCTTTGACGCGGGCATCTCGAAGCATCTGGACCGCATTGGAATCAAAATATTCCACCAAGGTGGGTTGAACGAGGCTCGATTCACTTCGAATGTCTCTCACAAAGGCGAGTGCCGCTTTTTCCGTGGGGAAGAACGCAAAAATGGTCAAACTCCGCTCAGGATACACTTCTAGCCAAACTTCAGCCTCCGTGATGATGCCCAAAATACCTTCAGATCCGATAAACAAATCGATAAGATCCATTCCTTGATGAGCGAATAAGCCTGCTGCGTTTTTCGTTGAAGGCATATCGTAAGTAGGTATAGTGATTTCGTTAATGCTTCCATCCGCCAATTCGATAACAAATTGGCCGTCTTTTGCGAATACCGTTCCTCGGCTAATATCAAGGGCATCACCATTCGACAACACAACGCGCAACCGTTTGGTCCATTGGCGAATTGCCTTATACCGGAAGGATCGTGCCCCTGAAGCATTAGCAGCTAGAGAACCTCCCAGGTGGGCTGTCATCTCGGTAGGATCAGGCGGAAAGAAATGGGTTGATGAATCAGTAAGGAATTTGTCTAAAGCCGCTTGCTCATCATCTGTACACTGGGTCTTAAGTGAATCAAGTTGACGTTTGTATACGGCTGAGTTGAGCGCTTCCAATGTGACACCCGGTTGAGCACGGATGAACCACTTACTCTTGGTTTCATCAAAGCCCAAGCCACAGAGCTTATCCATTTGTTCTAATGAAAGGAGGATACCACCTTGAGGGACCGCGCCTCCAGTAAGTCCGGTGCGCCCTGCAGAGATTGTAATGGAAACCTTGTGTTCCTTAGCCCATTTAACAACGGCAGCGACATCAGCTTCCGATCGTGCATAGAAGAGCCGTTCAGCGTATCCATCACCGAAACGAGCTTCATCTGTGAGATAATCGCTGCAACTTTCGCAAATGGTCTCCTCTCCATCGACTACTCGGATTGCATCGAGTTTGGAAGCTTTAACCTGCTCTGCCTTTATTCGATTGGTTGTCATTTCTTCCACCAGCGAGTCACAGTGAACTCGATGACTTGCCCAGCTTCATAGCCAAATATCTTGTGCTTAAGCTTCAACAGTTTCTCTTCTTGCCAGTCGGCTTTTAATGGGGCTCATCAGTTGAGGCTGTTGAGCTAATGGTGTGGTGACAATTTGCCATAGCTTCCACAAAAAGCACCCGACGAGACAAACTAGTCCTACGTAAACAGCTCCTAACATGAAACCAAGGGCGAGGGGAACTGGTCCGAGCATTATAAATCTTATACTGCTAGGAATCAAGAGCAGGAAACCCAGAAAGAGGAGACTTATGAAAAACATGACAAATCGCTTAACCCGGCGCTGTGCGCAGTTTTGGCAGGCGACTCCGTAAAATCCGAACATACCAGGGGAGATACCCCAAACTTTGTGTTGTATACAAACGAGCTCTTGTGGACAGGCAAGTGTTCCACAGATGGCACACCAATCATAAGCAAGTTGGTCTGGATGACGTTCACATGAGCTAGCTTCTGGAAAAGGGTCGTTATGTATTGATTGGGAATCGTAGATAAGAAACACTGCACTAATGATGAAAAATACTCCACACGCGGTCGTAAAAAGAAGGTACATTAAATCTAAAAGTGGAAATATTGGGACATAATGAAAAGTGAAAAAAGATTGGATTCCAAGAGCTATGACTACGCATCCCATTACACTCCAGAATATTGCCAGAATGCGATATGGCTTGTTTGTGCTTAGGACCAATAGTCTTTGCTCTTTATCATTCAGAGTTTCCCTCATCGTTGTATCCGCCGTGGTTATTGTAAGAGTTCCAAGATAAAAACCCACGCAATCACTACTCGTGTAAAAAATACTGGTTATAATGTGAGATGCTCAATTAAGCTTCACCTAGATGACAGAAAATTAGAGTGAAATGAGGAGAGGAATCAGGTTAAGAAGAATCCAAGCAATATTTTATGTCCAAACTAATATTGACAAATCTGGCTATCCTCATATCTTGTGCTTAAGCTTCAACAGTTTCTCTTCATGCAAGTCGACTTTTAATGGGAATCATCAGTTCAGGCTGTTGAGCTAATGGTGTGGTGGCAATTTGCCATATTTTCCACCAAAGGTACGCGATAAGGCATACTAGTCCAAAGACAACGATTCCAAAAATGAAACCAAGGACTGCAGCGAGGTAAATGGGTCCGGCCATTATCAAGATTATACCTAAAAGACTGAAGAATGATAAAGCTGGAAGGAAGAGCACTATTGTAATCATGTAGTATCGTTTTACGCGACGTTGTGCGCAGTTTTGGCAGGCAACTCCATCAAATCCAAACATACCCAAGGATATGCCCCAAATACTCTGTTTTATACGAACTAGCTCTTGTGGACAGCTGAGTGCTCCACAAATGGCGCACCAATCATAAGCAGGTTGGTCTGAGTGCATTTTACATGGGCTATCTTCTGGAAAGGGGTCGTTATGAATGGATTGCGAGTCGTAGAATAGAAATATTGCAACAATAACAAAGAACATTCCAAATCCAATTATGAAAAGGGATACTGTGAAATCTAGATATGGAAATAATAGAAAGGTTGGAATAAGAAGAAAATATTGAATTCCCATTATGGTAAAAAGACATCCGAGTATAATCCATGTTATTGCCAAGATTTGATATGGTTTGTTTGTGCTAAAGACCCATAGTCTTTGAGCCTCATCACTCCGAGTTTCCCTCATTGTTGTATCCGCCATGGTTATTATAAGAGTTCCAAGATAAAAACCCACGCAATCATAACTCATGTAAAAAATACTAGCTATAATTTGAGATGCCCAATTAGGCTTCACCTAGATGAAGGAAAAATTAGAGTGAAATGAGGAGAGAAACCAGGTCAAGAAGAATACTAGCAATATTTTATGTCCAAACTAATATTGACAAATCTGGCTATCCTCATATCTTTTTGTTATGAGAAGAGATTCCTCTTTTGCAGGAATGAACATATTTATTTAGCCAATATTAGTCCATCAAAAAATGAGGGAATCGGATAACATGAAATATTCGTGGATTCAGATTATGGAATCAGTATTCGCGGTAGTTATCTTCTCTGCATTAGGGATTCTATTGTTCCTTCCGCCCCCAGGCTTTTGCCTTTTGATAGACCCCGTGCATAATCGTTGTGTTTTATGCACCTATGAACTCGTCATAGTGCTGAGTTTGTGTGGGTTTGGTGTGTTTGCAATCCTGCAGACTGTGACTCGTTTTCCAAATGTAAACTCTAGATTCATCATGCTGATGGCTCTGTTGGGCTCCTCTGTCTTTGGAATCAGCATTATAGTG
>JABXGS010000149.1 GCA_016550425.1 archaeon | reverse complement strand
TGGAGATTCATCCACCAGTCTCGTCCATGATTTGGAACCGTTAGAATGTCAAAATTAGATTGAACGTTGTATCCAATTGTCTGTTTTGGTAACACGGTTAATGTAATTACGGCAATGGCGTCTGTGAAATCTCGTGCCTCAGCATAGATAGTAACATTATAGATTCCAGGTTCACGTCCTTCGGTGGTCAAACTGGGGATTTCATAAAGTCCAATACCCGGCGTAGCAAGAGTCAAAGTTACATTATCACCACCATTGATTCCAGCTTTGACTGAACCATGTGAGAGGTCTTCGCCAGTGAGGGTGTCACGGAGAACAACTCGCAGGATAGTCGGATGCTCAATAGTCGGGTATTGCCAATCTTCGTAGAGCACAATATTTTGGAACTCCAATGGTACATTAATCACAGACGGACGTGGTTGTGGGCGTACAAAGGCAATTCCTTCTTCGGGAGCTTCGAGAGCCGGATGATACGCAGAGACGATGAGGACCGCTTCTTCGCCTTCATGGAAGCTAACACCACGAATCGGGTTCAGATCGACTGTGATATTGTATTGTCCGCGGAGACCTGTTGTGACTTCACCTTCAGAGAGGTCTTCCCAATCCAAGCGCCGATAATCGTATTCAGTTGGTCCTTTCACCAGATAGGCAAAAATAATGGCGCCAGAAATCGGAATACCAACATCATCCGTGTAAAGAATGGTAAATTCATGGTTTGTGGAGTTGATTAGGGGTTCAGGGCTGGTACGCCAGACCCCGCTGCTGTTGTCGAGTCCAGCACCGTTGATAAAGATAATATGGGATGCGGCACTCTTGATTTTGAAGGTTTTTGGGTAGGTTCGCTCTTGGTAGGTATTTTGAACCACGTGAAGTGTGATGTTATGTTGGACATTTACACTGGCATTGTCGGTAAAGATGACAATATGGTAATAGCCATAATATCCTTCACCAGCGAGGTTATAGACATCATAGGTATCCCAGTCTGAACCGCTGGTGTCATTTTCGACTGTGACAGTTGCTTCGTATAACGGGTAGAAGGTATAGTCTTCATAATAGACGATGAGCTCGATTTTTTGACCGCGAACTATATCGAAACCGGGAGGTGGTTCTTCCGCGTGAATAGTAAGATAAGTTGGAGATTCGTTAACTTTGAGGGTGATTTCTCGCATTCCGGCTTCATACCCGTTGAACCATAAGACATGAAGTGTGTAATCTCCAAGGGCGAATGCAGTTTGCCAGACGTTCCAATAAAAGTCGATAAGTGCAGGCGGTGGCGGTATTAACCAATTGAAGTCTGTCCAGTTTAGGGTATCAAAGGGATCATAAACGAATAAGTATCCTTGACCATTGGAGACGTTATTGCCCAGGGAATTTTGAATATGACCATAAATGGTAACCCAGTCAGCTGAGTACACCTCGGTGACAATAACATCGTATTGATTCCGTACAAACACATCGACAACATAATCGGGTGATTCACATTGGATGACCCATTCACCATCGTCTGCATCTTCAATTTGAATCCAATATTGTCCTGCTTGAGACCAAGTGAACCAATCGGCATGAGGTACTCCATTATGGAAAACTTGAGTGATAGTCCAGTCATCTTCAATGGAAATTAATATTGATTGGTCGATAGCCCCAGTGGGGTAGTCTGCATAAAGTGTGATATTCCAGTCAACAGTTGTGCGGTTGGACCACACTTGGAATCGGGTTGTGGCAAACAGAGTTTCATAAAACCGACCCAGCCATGTGACATCAAAGGTTAGACCTGAAATGATTTGCTCAACATCATAATAGCGAACTCTGTTGGTCATATTGATTGCTGGACTGTGCCAGCCACCATCATAGTATCCGACTCCAGGCATTGGGTAAATGTCGTAGACAAGCGCACCATCTACTGTGAGGCCAATCTCGCTGGGATACGGAAATCGTTCATATGCACAGACGAGGAAGAAGTCAAGTGAAGGTCCAGAAAGGAAATTTAAGGTTGGATAAGGGTAGGAGTTCCAAGCATCGCCTTCATCTTCACCATCCCCCCAAGGAGGTGTACCGACGTCTTCCATAAGTGCCCAATTTATCGAGGTGTCGGGTGTCATGGTAATAGCGAAATAGAAAGTATTGGCATAGGTCATTCCTGGATCAAGAGGAATGGGTAGCGTTGGAAGACTCCACCATTGTTCTTGGTTAGTTGGAATATCGACGGATTCCAGCATCCATGGTCCAAGTTGTGCAGAGAGATTGGGACGAGTGCCTAATCCAGATGTTGAATTCGCTTCTGCAGCGAAGATAGTATAGTTTACTACTCCAGAACATAGTGAGCCTGGAAGGGAACGGAGGTAGATCGCAAATTCGGTCATGATTACGGGCATTTTCCCAGTGAGGTTGAATGCCATGAAGGTGATTTCACCAGGCCATTTGGCGTAGTCCATGGGCCAGTAATAAACCCAGCCATTTAGTGGATCATAGTTCTCTACTAATTGGAAGTCTTTCCACGAGCTTATGTTACCTAGTCTGGAGAAAAAGCTGGAGTCATGATAAAGCATCCCTTTCTCGATGGCGACTTGGTAGTCGGTATCACGAGTACGATCTGTGAAGGTTTGGCTGATATTCCAATAGAGCTGAGCGGCTCGTTGATTTCCTGTTCCAATTTGCGGGTTGGTGATTTCAGGTAGAACTGGATCTGAGGATGCGAATTCAGGTCGTTGTGCAGTTGTATCGGGGAGTTGATATGAGGTATCAGAAGTAATTGGGAGTGTCGGTATTGCGGGAGCTGGCAAATCAGGAGGCATCCGAAAAGCCGGTGTAGAGGATGCTTGGGGAGAGATCCCGTTAAGGAGGTTGATGGGAAGTAGCGGTAAACATAACATTGTGAGGAAGAATAAGGAAAGGAGTTGAGTACGCCTCATAGTAGCCACCTTCAGTAGGCGAATTTTTTCTGCAGCCGCAAGGGTGCTATGCACCTGCTCTGGTGAGGGCAAGTTCCCTCCTCAGAGTCTACCTAGAGCCGTGAAATACGCGTTCTTAAGTATTTGTCTAGATGGTGAGTAGAAGAAAAACGTTTGAGGAGTAAACAAGGCATGAGCGCGGCATCTAGAAGAGATTATGAAGGTAAGAGTAACTATTCAGCAATGGTTGGAGTGGATATAACTGCAAGAGTTCTATGAGTTTGTTGCGGACCGCCGAAGCATCCGGAAGTTTCTGAATACACCGATTACCACAGAACAGCTAAGGCGTATTATGACTGCGAGTGGGTGGGCTCCGTCAGCACACAATGCGCAGCCTTGGCGATTCTTCATTTTGCAGGCTATTGAAGAGAAAACACGACTCGCAAAGACAATGGCGGCGGTATTTCGGAAAGATTTGGAAGCAGATGGTGAGGAAGCGATAATCATTGAGGATTTAGTCCAAGCGTCAATTGAACGTTTCTCTTCTGCCCCAGTTTTGATTGTAGCATGTCTGACAATGATCCCGATGGATACTTACCCTGATGAAAAACGAAGGCAAGCAGAGTTCACCATGGCTGTACAAAGTGTCGCTGCGTCGATTCAGATGATTCTCCTTGCAGCTCATGCCGAGGGCTTAGCAGGTTGTTGGTTCTGTGCACCTTTGTTTTGTCCAGAAACCGTCAGACAAGCCTTAGAATTATCCAATGAACTATGGCCTCAAGCATTGATAATATTAGGTGAAGCTGCGGAGAACCCAGACCCTCCAAGTCGTCAGCCCTTGGAGGAATTCGTCACATTCATCGGAGAAAAGGAGGTTTGAGTTATTGCCGATTGTTGCACTAGCAGGCGGTGTGGGTGCTGCTCGATTCTTGGAAGGCCTGGTGCAAGTGATTGCCCCTGAACAGCTTACCGTCATTGTTAATACGGGCGATGATATGGCGAATTTCATGGGATTATACATTAGTCCTGACATCGATATCGTCACTTACACACTTGCAGGGATTGTTGATCCAGAGAAGGGATGGGGTATCAAAGGCGATACCTTTCATGCTTTGGGTGTGCTGCAACAGTTAGGGTTTGATACCTGGTTTGCCCTTGGAGACCAAGATTTGGGAACTCATTTGGCCCGCACAGCGATGCTGCAGCAGGGCTGGACGCTGTCACAGGCGACACAGATGATAAGCGAGTCATTGGGTGTTCACTGTCACCTCATCCCGATGACTGAGCAGTGGGTGCCCACGCGAATAGTGACTGACGTTGGATTGGTGCACTTCGAAGAGTATTTGGTAAAACGAAAGGCCCAAGATACTGTTGAAGACGTCATTTTCGATGGCATCGATGGAGCCACGCCCAGCCCAGGTGTTCTAGAAGCAATCAAGGAAGCAGATACCATCATTGTTTGCCCCAGTAATCCGATTGTAAGCATCGGTCCAATCTTAGCCGTGCCCGGTGTGAAGGAAGCGATTATGAAAACCTCTGCTCCATGTGTTGGAGTCTCACCGATAATTGGGGGTAAACCAGTGAAGGGTCCTGCGGACAAACTGATGCAGGGAAAGGGAATCGAGAGCTCGGCGGTTGGAGTCGCTGAGATTTATCAGGAGTTTCTTGATATATTAGTAATCGAGAAAGAAGACCAAGCTCTCGCACCACGCATTGAAGAGTTGGGGATGGATGTAATCGTTGAGCAGACTCTCATGACTTCGATGGCGCGGAAGAAGAAGTTGGCAAAAATAGTGCTGAAGGTAGCTAGGGCTAAGAAACGGAAATCGTAAAAGAGTACTTTTATACGGAGTGAACGGCTGGTTCAGGCGGGAGACGTCATGCTCGAGATTTACAACACCCTTTCACGGAAAAAGGAGCCCTTCAACCCCTTATACGAAGGCGAGGTTCGCATGTATGTCTGTGGACCCACAGTGTATGACAGTAGTCATTTGGGTCATGCCCGATCCATTGTGGCGTTTGATGTGATTCGCCGGTATCTCGAATACAAGGGCTATGATATGCGGTTCATTCAAAACTTTACTGATATCGATGATAAAATGATTCAACGAGCGCAGGAACAACAGACTACGACTAATAAACTGGCTACTCGATATATTCAGGAGTATTTTGAGGATTTTGACAAATTGTACGTTAAACGGGCAATAGCGTACCCCAAAGCCACGGAACACATTGAGGATATGATTAACCATATTTCGAAACTTGTTGAGAAGGGATTTGCCTACGAAACAAATGGTAGCGTATATTTCCGAGTGGCTAAGTTCAAAGAATATGGAAAACTCTCTCGTCAGGAGCGAAGTGAAAAAGACGAAGAAGACCAGGATGCGGGTGTTGCAGAAGAGAAAGAACAGCCAGAAGATTTTGCTTTGTGGAAGGCGATGAAGCCAGGTGAACCAAGTTGGGATTCCCCCTGGGGGAAGGGTCGACCGGGCTGGCACATTGAGTGCTCAGTAATGTCAACCAAATACTTGGGATATCCGATCGACATTCATGGTGGTGGGCTCGACCTTGTTTTTCCGCATCATGAAAACGAGATTGCCCAGTCGGAGGCGTTGACAGGGCAACCCTTTGTTCGGTATTGGATGCATAATGGTTTCCTAACAGTTAACAAGGAGAAGATGTCAAAATCGCTGGGTAACTTTTTTACAATTAAGGAAATCACAGCCAAATATGATCCAGAAGTTGTGCGGTTATTTCTAATTTCATCCCAATATCGAAGTCCAATTGATTTCAGTGATGCACATTTAGAAGAGGCGAAAGCGCGGTTGGCTCGTATTCATAATGCAATTGATATTCTCTCACGCCGCCTTCGAGAAGCACGTCTAGCAGAAGCTGAGAAACCAGTGAAACCGTCTACTGCGGATGCAACCCTGTGGGATGCGGTATCTTCACTTCAGAGTGAATTTGAAGAGGCTATGGATGACGATTTCAACACTCCAATTGCCCTTGCAGGTTTGAATAAGTTCCTTACGAAGATGAATTCCATCCTTTCTGGAAATGAATCCGTGACAGCTGGGACCTTACTCAAAACCTTTGAAGCGCTAGATGCAATTGGTGATGTTTTTGGTCTCTATCGCGCCCGTAGCCAACTAGAAGGCACGGATTCTGAAGCAATTGATGGTCTAGTAAAGATACTGATTCAGCTCCGCAAGGAGGCTAGAAAACAAAAAGACTTCAAGACTGCGGATAAAATTCGTGATCAACTAAAAGCGCTTGGGATTATTCTTGAGGATGAAAAAACAGGTACTGTTTGGAAGTGGACATGAAAGTGAAAGCTCTCATTCTTGCAGCTGGATATGGAACACGGTTGCATCCGTTGACACAATATCGACCTAAGGCCATGCTCCCACTGGCTGGTAAACCGCTGCTTCACCATGTCATCGATTCAGTACTGGATGCTGGAATGAAGGACATTGTTTTGGTGGTTGGACATTATCGCGAGCAGATCGAGGAGTACTTTGGCGATGGGAAGCACATTGGAATCCATATTAGTTACGCTGAACAGGCAGAACCAAAAGGAGAGTATGATGCGGTTCTATCTGCTGAAGATTTGTTCGAAGGCGAGGACCGTTTTTTCATGACTGATTGTGACATCATTACAACCACTGCTCGCTTCAAAGAGACCCTAAAAGCTGCAAAAACCAGTGATATGGCGTTATCATTGTTTGAGGTACCCAATCCGTGGCAATTTGGGGTTGTCAAGTTAGACGGAACAGAAGTCACAACGATTGTTGAGAAACCAAAGAAAGGAACTGAACCCAGTAATCTCGCAGTCGCAGGAGTCTATGTGTTTAGTAATGTGATTTTTGATATGGTTCGAAAGACCAAAGACCTAGAAGTAGGAATTCAAAAGCTCATCAACGAGGGGCACACTGTTTATGGTAGCCACTCACGGGATCCGTGGGTGGATGTAGGACGCACCTGGAATATTCTCGAAGCGACGCCTATTCTATTTGACCGAATGCGGAACCAACAGGAACAGCGTGTGGATGACTCGGCGAATGTCAGCGATTCCGCTCATATCATTGGCGATGTATGGGTGGGACCACGAGCGCGTATCTTTCCAGGTGCCTCTCTGGTAGGTCCAGTTTATGTTGGACCGGATGCCACTGTCGGGAATAATTGTCTCATTAGAGATCATGTTGTTTTAGAACAGAGTACACGAATTGGCTTTTCCTGTGAGCTCCGCAACACTGTGATGATGCCGAAAAGCCGCATAGGTCATCTAGCGTTTGTAGGCGATAGTATCCTTGGGTTTGATGTCGAGATTGGGGCTAGTGTCGTGTTATCGAATTATCGATTTGACGGAGCGGAGGTGCATGTCATGCTTCGTGGTCAACTCGTGTCAACGCATACAGACAAATTTGGCGCAGTTGTTGGTGACGCAACGAAAATTGGTTGTGGAACGGTTGTCTTGCCTGGTCGAACTATCGGCTATAATTCGTGGATTGATCCAGCCATTGTAGTGCAAAAGGATGTAGCTGATAATACTCATCTGAAGTTGAAGCAAACTTTGGAAGAAGAAGAAAGGCGACGCCCCACTAGTTAGTGTGTCGTTTTAGTGCCGTCTTGGCATCCTTGAGAAGGGTCTTTGCTCGTTGAGCTGTGAAGGCTTCTACTGTAACGCGTATGACGGGCTCAGTCCCAGAGGGGCGAATCAGTACCCAGCTTGAATCAGCGAAACTGACACGCACTCCATCCATACGGTTTACATCGGCAACATCTTTCCACTTTTCAAGTGTCGATCCAATGACAGTCATGACCTGATTCTTACTTTCGTTATTGCAGGCCACCGAAGCGCGGAGTAAATGGGTGAGAGGTAGTTCATCCACCAGCTGGCTTAATGGTCGCTTGGCCCAGTCAATAAGTTCAAGGACTTTACAAGCAGCAAGGGGACCATCAGGACAAAGATGAACTTCTGGAAAAATGAACGGCCCCGATGGTTCGGCTCCGAGGATCGCTTGATGTTCCTTCACCAAGTTGGAAACATAAACATCTCCAACTCGACAGCGTTCGACGCGTGCACCATGCTGGTTAGCCACATGATCGACCACACTGGAACTCGAAACGGTGGTGGCGATGACCTTACCTTTTCGGGTAGCAAGATAATAATCTGCGACTAGAGCGAGTAGCGTGTCACCGGCTAGGACACGGCCTTTATCATCGACGGCTAACACTCGATCGGCGTCCCCATCATGCGCTAAACCTACTTCAGCTTTTGTAGACGTTACTATATCGCTGAGATCATCTAGACAGACGAAATGTTGCCATTCTGCAGCGGCAGCGCTTTGGATTTTTGATGGCCTACAATGTTGTGCATACTCCCTTCCGTCAGGAGGCACATTGAGCGGTTTGACATGTGCAGAAAGCTGTTGTAATGCAGTTGGCGTGACTAATCCACCTACACCTAAGGCGGCGTCTAAGACCACACTGTGGGATGCTGAAACCTCAGTTGCTTTGTAAATAGCATCTAAGTGAATCGGTATCGCTGAACAGGTTTGAAAATCTGCAAATTGCTCCCAGTTGACTGGTTTTGCAGACGAGATGGCAGCTTCGAGTTGCTCCTGTTGTGTCACTGAAAATCCAGCTCCATCAGGATTATGGAATTTGAATCCATTGTATTCGGGAGGATTATGGCTAGCGGTGACAATAACTGAAGCTTGCATTTGCTTTTTACCTGCAGCCAAGGCAATCGAAGGCGTTGGAGCCATTTCTGTTTGAGTAACTGGAACTCCACCTTGTAGGAGACCTCCCATGAGAGCTGCCGTGAGCATTGGACTGGTAACGCGATGATCGTGCCCGACCATAATTTGAGGAGAGGAAAATTGACTACGGAGGAAGTAGGCTGTAGCTACACCAATCCGTATCGCTAAAGGTCCCGTGATTAGATCACTAACTTTTCCTCGGATACCAGAACTTCCAAACAACGAATCTGACGAAGTCATGAGTGAATACACCTTTTTCAAGTGTGGTTTGATTTTAGGATATCATCAATCCAGGCTAGCCCTAACTCGAGGAGCTCTTGAGCACGATTATTATCTAAGGCTTCAGAAAAACAGCGAAACACTGGTTCGGTCCCGGAGGGGCGGAGAAGAAGCCATCCATCATCGAAGACCACCTTAACTCCATCTTTGGTGATTACCTTCGCTTTAGGGAAATGCTGTTTCACCATGCTTAAAGCATGCGCAGTGACCTGCTCTTTGAGTTTGTTCGGGCAGCCAATTGCTCGTTTTAGTTGCGTGTACTTGGGGAATTTGTCGATAATAGCACTTAACGGTTTCTGGGTTTTTGCGAGATACTCCAATAGATGCACAGCACCAAGTCCACTATCCGAAAGATAGTTGATCCGAGGATAGATGATTTTCCCCGATTCCTCAAACGTGAAAAGGGCATTGTACTTCTTGGCTGCAGCAACCATCGCAGGCGGTCCAACTCGGCTGTATACGACTCGTGCTTTAAATTGTCCAACAATATCTTCAACAAGATTACTCGAGTTGATGGGCGTCACAATGGTTCCACCCCCTTCACGAATTAGTTCGATTTGGGCTAGGAGTGTCCCAGATACATCACCCATTAAGGCGCGACCTTTATCATCAATGAAAAACGCCCGATCAGCATCCCCATCAGTAGCGACGCCAAAATCGGCATTCTTCTCTTTTACTAATTGGGCCGCCTCATCGAGCAATTTGACTCGAAGATTCGGTGAACGACCCGGAAACTTTGAATCGCGTTCGATGTTCACCCCAATAACTTCACATTGGAGTTGTTTCAACATATCAAGTAACCAAGGAATTGCGGTGCCATTAGCTGCATCAACAAC
>JABXGS010000148.1 GCA_016550425.1 archaeon | reverse complement strand
GAAGCCCTTTTCTCACAGAACCCGTGCCCTGATAGTGTAGCCAGGTCAATCATCATGGGCTTTCGCCCCGTGGACCCGGGTTCAAATCCCGGTCAGGGCACCACTCCCACTACAACCACAAATCCCTGCGGGAGTAGTCAAGCCTGGTCAAAGATGCAAGGCTTAGGACCTTGTCGCGTAGGCGTTCCTGGGTTCGAAAACTGTTTAAACACGATTTGAACGGTGGAAATTCCCAGCTCCCGCACCATTTCTCATTTACTTTTCCTGAAGTCTCTGTTGTGTTAATAACAGTGCTTACAAATATAGCATCTAGAGATTGGTGTAGGCTTCTACTGATGTTGGTTTATCAGGCTTATCGTTATGAGCTAGATCCAAATAATCGACAACGTACGCATATGGCGAAACATGCTGGATGTGCAAGATTTGCCTACAACTGGGGATTAGTCGAAAGAATTCGCAGATATGAAACGAAAAAGGGGAAAGAACGTTTCACGAATTCTATTGAACAGCATAAGGAACTAAATCAACTTAAATTATCTAAATTTCCGTGGATGTATGAGGTTTCAAAATGCGCACCACAGGCAGCACTTCAAGATCTTGAAAAAGCTTTTCATAATTTTCGAAGGGGTCTCAAAAATAGAACACGCATTGGGTTTCCGAAATTCAAGAAAAAGGGGGTCAATGATAGTTTCAGGTTAGAGGGGACCATCAAAGTCATTGGTAAAGTTATTCAACTGCCAAGATTAGGAAAAATCCGTCTAAAAGAAATCCCTGCCATCTCTGGTCGTATTCTCAATGCAACAGTTTCAAGAAAAGCAGACCGTTGGTTTGTTAGTATTTGTGTTAAACAAGAGAGGGTAAATCCTTCTCCTGTCCTTGGTCCGAAAATTGGTGTTGACCTCGGTATTCATTCACTAGCAACTCTATCTAATGGAATTGCATATGAAAATCCTCGGGCATTAGCTTCAAAACTTCGGAAACTCAAGAAATTATCTCGCCAAGTTTCTCGCAAAAGCAGAGGATCTCGAAATCGGAGGAAAGCTGTTATACGCCTAGCAAAATTACATTGGCGTATCAGTAATATTCGAAAAGATGTTTTACACAAAATCACTTCATATTTGGCTAAAAACCACAGTCAAATTATGATTGAAGATCTTTGTGTTAAAGGATTGATAAAGAATAGAAGTCTTAGTAAGGCCATTACTGATGTCGGCTTCTTCGAGTTTCGAAGACAGCTCGAATATAAAACAAAATGGTATGGATCAGAGCTTATAGTCGCACCGCGCTTCTTTCCATCTTCGAAACGATGTTCAAGTTGTGGGTTTACAAAGAAGGAACTTTCATTATACACCAGATATTTTCGTTGTGAAGTCTGTGGGCTAGAATTGAATCGAGATTTGAATGCTGCCATTAATTTGGTCGCCGCTGGTTGGGCGGAGACAGAAAACGCCTGTCTAGAGGTGGGAGGTTGCAGACCTCTTCGAGGTCAGTGCCCATCGATGAAGCAGGAACCGAACACTAAAGGTTCTTTGGAATCTGCTGGATAGGTTTCGGACAACAGTTTAGGCTCCTGTCGCGTTCCTGGGTTCAAAAACCGTATCGGAATTAACTGAGACGGTGGAAATTCCCAGCTCCCGCACCACTTTTCGGTTTGCTACCAGAGCTTTCTTTAGGAACGATTTTCTTTATGAGGAGGTGGTGGTCAGCTGGTGACGGTTCAGCCCATTGGCGATGTGCTTATGGAGATGAAGAAACGCTTTGACAAGGATAGTCGGGGCTGGCGCGTGTTATCCGGTGCAGCGGATCATGGGTTGTATGATACCTTTGTGTTGCATCGGGATCGGTTGTGGCAGATGAAAACCGAACCAGTAAATCCCTTTGAGATGATTGGCGTCGGTACCACTCATCGTCGAGTCGATGAGGGACTCCATAATCAGATCATGCAAGAAGGGAAACCGTTTTTATTTCAGATTGCGGCGCCTCAACGGAAGGGGCTAGTGGTGGCGGAAGGCATCCAACGTTACTCAGATTCGAGTACCTCCCAGTTACGCACGGTTATGTCGGACCGTCAAGAAGCACTGGATCGCGAACTCGAATCGTGTGTGCGATCGATGAGTTTGAAACGCTTCCCTGAGCGGCATGCTATGTTTGGGTAAAAGAAAGAGAAGAGTGGCGCCGAGGAGCGGATTCGAACCGCTGACCTAGAGGTTAACAGCATCGGACCATACTTCATCTAGAATGTATGGGCTCCCGCTCTAACCCGGCTGAGCCACCTCGGCACATGAGTAGCTGTGCAATTTCATTGCTTAATTTTAACTCTTTCCGTGGTATCGAGCTGACCTTCAAGACAAGTTAGGTTTGCAGTTAGTCGGTTGCATCAGGGCCTAAAGGTTGCCATAGTTCCAGTGCTCGTCGTTTTTTCATTTGCCGGCGTTGAGTATTGAGGTATCGGTTGACTGTGGAGTGTTCAGCACCCCGTAGAAGACGGACAATCGCGTTAACTGCTATTTGCTGGTTTTCAACTTCGCCAATGATGCAAATGGTGTTGCCCATGATGGCGACATAGGTATCGGTGAGTTCTTCGATGTTGCGTCGTGTCTTTCCGCCTTGACCGATAACTCGCCCTTTCAGGCGGCGAATCTGGTTGGGAGTGTTACCAAATTCTTCTAAATTGATGATGCGGAGATACACATCGTCATCTAAGAGGGCAAAAGCGCGTTGGGGGCTGAATCCGCGCCCAATTGCTTGTACGATATCACGGGCTTTCCAAACCGCAAGGGGGTCTTTGGAGGTTTCCTCCGATTCAACGGTGACTAAACCATCGGTGCTGTCGATTGAGACCGACGTATTGGTCATTTTTTCCAGTTGTCGTTTAATGGCTCCGCTCGGTCCGATGACTACCGCGATACGACTTTTGGGAATACGAATGCGAGCATCGGTTCTCATTGGTAGTCACCTCGACGGATGGCTGTGATGGTTTCGTCCAAGTCCAGTTTCGGAATATCAAAGTCATCAAAAAAGTTAATGATGTTGCGAACATCGCGTTCAAAAAACATCTCGCTATGAGGATGGTCTAATACGACGGCTTGGGACAAGTCGATGAGGACAGGCTCCTTCCAAAGCATGATATTATACTCACTCAAATCAGCATGGACCAAATGTGCGTCATGGTATAGTTTTGATATCGCGTTTAGGATAGTGTTCCTCGTCTTCTCTGGATCTTCGGGCTTTTCCTTTTGCATTAATGGCGCAGGTAATCCCTCTTCTCCAATGAATTCCATCACGAGGAGGTTCCGCTGTACATGAATGGGATGGGGGACTCGAACCTGCGCCGCTTCAGCTCGCAGGAGGTTCTTGTATTCCTTGGAGGCCCAGGCAGTAATCAAGCCACTCCGCGCTTGGGGGATTCGGGAAAAGCGGGGATCTCCTTCAAGGTACACAGTAATCCGTTTGAAATTAAAGGTGGCAATCCGATAGATTTTGATGGCAACATCGGTGCCGTCTGGTTGTATTCCCCAATACACGTTGGCCTCTTTTCCTGTAGAAATAACTCCGTTGATTTCATCGAGGAGCCCTTTGTTGAACATGTGGTAAAGAGTCAGGAGGGTTTTGGTGTCGAAGACTGACTCGATGACCTGTCGGTCCTCTGAACGCTTTATACGCATTCGGGCCTTATCTAGGCGTTCTTCCAATCGGTCAACTTTATCAGCCACGACATATCACCTCCGGTTTGAAGGAATTTGCATTGCTTCATATTCTGCGGTTGGTAGCGCCTATCCGCCTCTCATAAAGGTTGTCATCACTTCTTTTACAAGGTTAATCAGACTCGGTAAACCGCTGAGTAATCAAGTCTGATGCGAGTTCCATTCCATGCACTAACATACCGACAATGGTAGAAACGGGTAATTGTTCAGGGTCAAAACTGACTTGCTGGTCCACCAGATCGGATAAATCTGATAGGGGATCACCATGGGCAAATCCTCCAACGAGTACTACTGGTTTGGTTTCCGTCAGAAGCGTTTCTGCCAACTTCAGGGGTGATGTTGGGACACCTTTTTCAGAAAGAAGCACGGTTCTGCTCGGGTTCAGCGTTTTGAGGTAGGTTTCTAAATTTCCTGGAACCACCTGGAGTAATGGTGACCCTTGGGGTGGTACACGTTTGGTCAGTAGTAATTGCTCCATGAGACCGACAAATCGCTGAATCCGCCGAGGTAAACGGGTCTCAGAAGCGATTTGGATGATGTCACCCGAATAGGTGTGGACGAAGACTTTCAGTAGTCCGGCTCGCGCTAAGACGCTATCAAGTGCTACTAGGAGGCTACGATGGGCTATGTCCGGGCGGCCTCGTTTTTTTGCATCGGGCAGATTTTGAAAAGCCTTGGAATGTAGTCTTTCATCGAGCAATATTTGAGTAGATGGTTTATTCCGCAGTTGGGCATTCGCCACAATCGCTGGATGATTTGCAAGATCCTTGGGAACTAATTCTAAAGCCGTTTCAATGAGCCCAAGGGTTAACATAGTAATTATAGTGTCCACTCAGAGCTAAAAAGCGAATTGAAAGGAACTGGACTATTCGATTTTTAAGAATCCGCGGCGTTCAAGCCAGCCAGCTTCTCCTTGGGAGTAGCGCCAGAGAATGTCGCCTCTCTGGTCGGTTTGAAAGTCCCATGGAGCAACCAATACTACATCTCCTTCGCGAATCCAAACTCGTTTCTTCAGGGTTCCACGAATCCGGCAGAGACGTGATTTACCATCCGCACATTTAACGCGAACGCGGTCATAGCCGAGTAACTGGACAGCGATGCCAAGCACTTCACCTTCTCGAGGAATACGCACTCGAATGACTTCACCATCTTGGCGGGACTGCCCTTTCATGCTGCGCCCTGCTCTGCCTTTTCCTTTTCGTTTTGGTTTAGACATAACTATGCTCCTACAATGGATGGGCTACAACAGGAAGCCGAGTATATAAAATTGCTCACTCGTTGCTGTTTTTTTCAGTAACATCGATTTCGGTGGGTAATAGGACTAACCGGTTCTTCCACTCAATGGCTGAAATCATCGTACCGCTCTCTAATTTCTGATCTGCACGGGGAAAATCATAGAGAGAATAATCGTCTTGGTCCATCAATTGAACAGTGGCACCCTCCACGGAGATAATCTGGAAGGTTCGAATCTCATCATTCAACAAATCCGCATCAATCTCGTTAAGCTCCTTAGGACTTAACGTTTCACGATGAGGCGTTTCGATGTTAGTCAGAATATATCGACCACTACGCAACCCGGTAATCAGGTAGGGGCCTTCTTTGTAGCTAATCAAGTCACCAATTCGATACAAAGGAAATCGTAGCGAATAGGTGTCCCGGCGAAGGTTTTTACCTTCACGGGTTCGTCCCACAACTTTACTTGAGACCTTATGGATTAGCCCGAACTGATCGGCTAAATCCTTGGCTAAGGTGCGTCCGAGTCGTGTGGTCATGCATTTAATATCAAAGCCACCACGGCTTTCCGATAACTTCAGGGAGGCAGGAGGCAAATCCTCGGTGGCTAGTCGTTTATTGATGAAGTCAGCAATCTCATCAATCTGGGCGGGAGTGATTTTTCCGGAGGAAGAGCGAATCTGGATAACTGCTTCGAAATAGCCGCCGGCTGATTGTCGGCATTGAGTACAAAGGGCAGGAGTAATCGGGATTGTTACAACTTTCTGTTCTTTATACGGGTATTCTTCGGCTTGCGCGGATACCTCGACGTGGAGTTCCTTGGCTTTTGCCAAGGGACCATCGGGAAGCTCCTTAAGCTGGACATCAAAGGAAGCTGGTTGACTAGGAGTAAATAACGGGTCAAGGAGCGAACACACCAACTCATAGATGTGGAGGTCATCTGGTTGATCGGTTTGATGAACCCAATTGCCACCCACATAATAAGCTTGGCAACGAGAACAGATTTTTGCCTCGGGGGATTGGCGCAGGATGATTAAGGGATGATCAGTAAAATAACACTTCGCGCAAAAGCCTTCAATAAAAGGCTGAGCTTTGGTAGGAGGGCTTCCACATTTGGGACATTGGCGGGTCATGGTTCCTCATTTCGTAACGACTACTTGTGCATGGGGGACATTTTGAATACGAATAATTCCCCGTTCGTGAATCAACTGGGCTTTCAACGCTTCATTAACAATGGTTTCACCAACAATATTCGCAATTGT